>NZ_JCACER010000083.1:0-159262 GCF_059502445.1 Kumtagia sp. | reverse complement strand
TTCCCTATTCCCTATTCCCTATTCCCTATTCCCTATTCCCTATTCCCTATTCCCTATTCCCTGCCACCGCCCGCTCCACCACGGCCGCCAGCAGGCAGATGCGCAGCGGGTCGAGCAGGATGCCGCCGTCGAGATCGGCCAGGCTACCGATGGCCAGGCCGATCGGTTCGGCGATCAGCTGCCAGTCGGCAAGCTCGTGCGCCCCGATCAGCCGCGTCGCTGCGACCCACAGCCATGCGCCGATCCAGCCGATCAGCCTGTAGCCGAGCACCAGCGCGATCAGTGGGCCCAGCCCGGCGCCGAGCGCCATGCGCACGCAGCGCAGCACCGGCATGTAGCGGCTGCGGTAGTCGCCGAAGAAGTGGGCCAGGAAATCGCGGAGCCAGCCGAGCAGCGTGGCGTGCCTGGTGTCCGCCGGCGGTCTCTCCTGCTTCGGGGCGGCGGGCGCGGCATCGTAGCCGTAGATGATCGCCGCCATGACCAGCCACACCAGCGGCAGCAGCGCGTAGAAGAACAGGCTTTGCGCGCTGGTCCACAGGTCGGGCTCCCGCAGCTCGACCGGCACGAAGTCGGCTGCCGCCCAGGCCGGCGCAACCAGGCCGGCGCTGACGCCCTGGAGGCTGGGCAGCGCCTCGAACAGGCCGCCGGAGCCGATCCAGCGGAACAGCTCGTCCTTCCAGCCGCTCAGCGCGTAGAGGCCAATGAAGATCCAGGTCGCGTCGCAGGCGACGATCAGGAAGGACCAGAGCGGCGCGGGCGAGCGGCTGTTGATGCGCTTGACCGCCCAGCGCACGATCCAGCAGGCGGCGATCGAGGCAAGCAGGAACTGCGACGTCAGGAGGTCGAGGAAATTCGCGCTCTCGCCGAACGGCACTTTCGACAGCGCCAGCCGCGAATATTCGCGCACGGTGTCGCCGAGAAAGCCCCAGGCTGCGTAATAGGCGAAGAACGGCAGGATGGCGATCGCCACCGTCGCCATCGCCTGCTGGCGCGGCGTCCGGACGGCGGCGGCCTCGTCGTTGTCACCTGTCCTGCCGAGCCGGCGCACCGCCGGCAGGTCGGGCCGCAGGGCCTGGAACATCAGCACCGTGATCGCCAGTTTTGAAAGCACGACGAAGGACAGCACCACCATGCCGGCCATGGCGTTTCTCAACCCGGCAAAGACGGCGGCGGAAAGCAGCAGGTCGCGCAGGATCAGCCCGAGCGCGGCGAGCAGGATCAATTGCGGCCAGTAGCGGGCGAACAGGCTGAGCGTCAGGATCAGCGGCGCGACGAAGTCTCGCGCGATCGGGGATTTCGGAAAGGCCTGGCTGATGCTCATGCGGGCGGCGGATCTTTTCATCCTTTCCCGCCCGGCCTCTGTTTAGGCGATTTTCGAACGACCCTGCAACCGCTGATCTGTTGAGCCTGTCAGGAGTGTTTCAGCCCGAATCCGCAGCGTCTCTCCACAGAGCGCATACTGTTCTCTGTTGGATCGCGCCGCGACCCGCATTATTTTCGCGATCCTGTCGGACTCGTCCGCGCCGGTGCGTCCTCGAAGCGAAGGAAGAAACCATGCTCTACGCCGTGCTCTGCTACAACGACGAAGCCGTGACCTCCGCCTGGTCGAAGCAGGAGGACGAGATGGTGATGGGGCGCCTGATGAAGGTGCAGGAGAAGGTCGCCCGCCAAGGTAGGCTCGGTCCGGTGGCCCGGCTGGTGCCGACCACGGCGGCCACGACGCTGCGCAAGACCAGGGACGAGCCGATCGTCATCGACGGCCCCTTCGCCGAGACCAAGGAGCAGTTGCTCGGCTTCTACATGGTCGACATGCCGTCGCTCGACGCGGCGCTCGACTTCGCCCGCGAGCTGGCCGCCGCCAATCCCGGCGTCGGCTCCTACGAGATCCGCCCGGTGGGCTACTTCGCCCAGAATGGAATTGACACATGACCGATCAGGTGTGGATCGAGGCCGCGCTTTCCTCCGCCCGTCCGCAGGCGGTCAGCGCGCTGCTGCGCTATTTCCGCGACCTCGACACCGCCGAGGAGGCCTATCAGGAGGCGTGCCTGCGTGCGTTGAAGAGCTGGCCGAAGAACGGCCCGCCGCGCGATCCCGCCGCTTGGCTGATCTTCGTCGGCCGTAACGCCGGCGTCGACGCGGTGCGGCGCAACAAGCGGCTGACGGCGCTGCCGGACGAGGAAAAGCTGTCCGATCTCGACGACGCCGAGGCCTCGGTGGTCGAACGGCTCGACGGCGCCGACTACCGCGACGACATTCTTCGGCTGTTGTTCATCTGCTGCCATCCCGACCTGCCGGCCACCCAGCAGATCGCGCTGGCGCTCCGAATCGTCTCCGGCCTGTCGGTCAGGCAGATCGCCCGCGCCTTCCTCGTCTCGGAAGCCGCCATGGAGCAGCGCATCACCCGCGCCAAGGGCCGCATCGGCGGCGCCGGCGTGCCGTTCGAGACGCCGGGCGCGGTGGAGCGCGCCGAGCGCCTGGCCGCGGTGGCTGCCATGGTCTACCTGGTCTTCAACGAAGGCTATTCGGCCGAAGCAGCCGAGGCGAGGGCGCGCGCGCCGCTCTGCGAGGAGGCGATCCGCCTCGGCAGGCTGCTGATCCGGCTGTTTCCCACCGAACCGGAGATCATGGGGCTGCTGGCGCTGATGCTGATCCAGCATGCCCGCGCCGACGCCCGCTTCGGCGACGACGGCAACGCCATCCTGCTGGAGGACCAGGACCGCACCTTGTGGAAGGCGCCGCTCATCTCCGAAGGACTTGCGCTGATCGACAAGGCGATGCGCCACCGCAGGCCCGGCGCCTATCAGGTGCAGGCGGCGATCGCCGCACTGCATGCCCGTGCCGCCCGGCCGGAAGACACCGACTGGCCGCAGATCGACCTGCTCTACCGGTCGCTGGAGGCGTTGCAGCCGTCGCCGGTGGTGACGCTCAATCGCGCCGTCGCCGTCTCCAAGATCGCCGGCCCGGCTGCCGCCCTCGACCTCATCGAGCCGCTGGCCGACCGGCTCTCCGGCTATTTCTATTTTTTCGGCGTGAAGGGCAATCTCTTGATGCAGCTCGGCCGCAACGCCGAGGCCAGGGTCGCTTTCGACCGCGCCATCGCGCTCGCCAACACGGCGGCCGAGGCCGCCCACATCCGCGGCCATCTCGACCGCCTGATGGCGGATGCAGGCAAGGCCTCCGTACAACGCGGCGCATCCTGACCTTTTTCCGCCGAGCTGTCGGAACGCTCCGCCTCCCTTCGTCCTTGGCGAGAGGAGCAAGGACAGGAGTGAACACGATGAGCACCCGGCTTTCCACCAATGGAGAAGAGGCGCAGGTTCGGGCCGTCATCGAGCAATGGGCCGACGCCATTCGCCGCAAGGACGCCGAAGTGGCGTCGTCACATGTGGCGTCTGGCTACGTGCATTTCTCGCTTGCGCCGCCGCTCGTCGATGCCGGCTCGGGCGCTGCCGATCTCGATGCCTGGTTCCGGACTTGGGACGGGCCGCTCGAGCTCGAGCTGCGTGACCTGACGGTGATGGCCGGCGAGGACGTGGCCTTCAGCCACGCTCTGAACCGCCTGGCCGGCAACAAGCGCGACGAAGGGCGACAGGAGCTTTGGTTCCGCAGCACGCTCGGATTCCGCAAGATCGAAGGCGGCTGGAAGATCGTGCATGAGCACGAGTCGGTGCCGTTCTACATGGACGGCAGCATGCGTGCCGCGGTCGAGCTGAAGCCCTGATTTTCCACAGCAAAGACAAGGAGGAACATCGTGCCCGAACATTCCGCAATGAAAATGGCAGGCGTCGTTCCTTATGTGCAGGTCGACAATGCCCATGAGGCCGGCGAGCTCTACAAGAAGGCTTTCGCCGCCATGGAAGTGGATCGCCGGACGGTCGAGGACGGCCGGCTGATCCATCTGCACCTGGAGATCAACGACGGAGCCTTGATGCTGAACGACCCGTTCCCCGAATACGGCTTCGGGCCGAAGCCGGTGGAGAGCGTGACGCTGCACATCATCTCCAGCGCGCCGCGCCTCTGGTGGGACCGGGCGGTAGCTGCCGGACTCGAGGTGGTCATGCCCTTCGAGGTGGCCTTCTGGGGCGACCTCTACGGACAGCTGCGCGACCGCTTCGGCGTGAGATGGGGCATCGTCGGTCCGGCGGACGACGCCGGCAAGACAGACTGAGCCTGCCGACGGAATTCTCGATCAGCCGCGGGCGCCGGCGAGCGCGCGCGGCAGCTCCTCGGCGAAGATGTCGAGTTCGGGGTCGAGGCCGACGCTGACGCGGATGCAGCGGTCGAGCACCGGCACCATGGGCTTGCGGATGAACACGTCGCGGGCGAGCAGGTTCTGCATCACCCTGAGCGCGAAGGCGCCGTCGCCGCCGCAGTCGATGGTGACGAAATTGGTCGCCGATCCGATCGGCGAAAGCCCGTTGTCGCGGGCGATCGCCGCGATGCGCCGGCGGCCGGCGGCGACCTTGGCCTTGACCTCGGCGAGCCAGGCCTGGTCGGCGAGTGCGGCCTCGCCGGCGATCTGCGCCATGCGGCTGACGCCGTAGTGGTTGCGCACCTTCTCGAAGTCGGCGATCACCTGCTTCTCGCCGACCGCATAGCCGCAACGCAGCCCGGCCAGCCCGTAGGCCTTGGAAAAGGTCCGCATGCGGATGACGTTCGGCCGGTCGACGGAAATCGGCGGCAGCGCCGAATCCGGCCCGGTCTCGCCATAGGCCTCGTCGAGCACGAACAGGGTGGTCTCCGGCAGGGCGTCGGCGAAGCGCGAGACGTCGTCGGCCTCCCACCACGTCCCCATCGGATTGTCGGGATTGGACAGGTAGACCATCGCCGCGTTGTCGCGGCGCACCGCCGCGAGCAGCCCGTCCAGGCTCTCCCGGTCGTTCTCGTAGGCAACCTTGACCAGTCGCCCGCCGAACCCGTCGACATGGAAGTTGAAGGTCGGGTAGGCGCCGAGCGAGGTCACCACTGCTTGCCCGGGTGCCACGAAGATGCGCACGGCGAGATTGAGCAGCCCGTCTATGCCTTCGCCGACCACGACATTGTCGAAGCCGACCCCGAGATGCGCGGCGAGCGCCGCCTTGAGATCGAAATTGTCCGGGTCGCAGTACATCCACTGGTCGGCCGCGACTTCCTGCATCTTGCGGATCACCGACGGCGCCGGGCCGAAGCTGCTTTCGTTGGCGCCGATGCGGGCGCGAAAGGTCCGGCCGCTCGCCCGCTGCTGCGCTTCCGGTCCGACGAAGGGCACGGTGACGGGGAGGGCGGCGACGATCGGGGCCTGTTTCGGACGCAAGGTCATGATGCGGTTCTCTGCTGACGCGACTGACGGCCGGCGCGAACCAGCCGTCGCTGCCGATAGCAGAAAATCGGCAGGCGCGGCTAAAATTGTGAGCCCGCAACCGGGGGCCTTGCGGCAACCGGATCGGGGAGCCGGAAGCGTCGGCGCCGCCAGGAGCGGTGCGACCGACTGCACGCTGCAGCCGTGCCGTTCTACGCCGGATGCCGCAGCGCGCCGGCGGCCTTGCGCCTGCGGCCGTGGTTCAATTGCCACAGCGAATGCGCCACCAGGGCGACGATCAGGATGGCGCCGCCCGTCAGCGTGGCGTCGGCGGGCACCTCGGCGAAGATCATCCACACCCAGATCGGCGCCAGAACCGTCTCCAGCAGGTAGAACATCGCCACCTCCGGACCGGACAGGTATTTGGGTCCGGTGGCGAGGCAGAAGAAGGCGACGGGCATAATTACGGCGCCGTTGAGGATGATCCACCAGGGCGCCGCGACGCTGAGCCCCGTAGTCGCGACCATCGGGGCGGCGACGGCCAGCGGGATCAGCACCGCCACCAGCGCGGCAAAACCCATGTCCCTGCCGGTCGACCGGCTGATGGTGATCGCCGAGGCGATCAGCATGGCGGTCACGACGGCCATCAGGTCGCCGAACAGATGGCCGCTGCCCATCGAGGCGCTGACGATGATGAACACGCCGCCGGCCATGACGACCATGGTGATCAGGGTCGAGACGGCGGGGCGCTCGCCGAGCAACAGCCATGACAGCAGGGCGGCGAACATCGAGTTGAACGCCAGGATGAAAACCACGTTGGCCGTCGAGGTATGATAGACGCTCGTCATGAAGGTCATGGACGACAGGCCATAGAGCGCGGCGACGATCAGGCCGGCCTTGCCGGGGATCAGCGACGGCGCATTGCCGCGCAGGCCGCGCCACGCCAGCCAGATCAGCAGGGTGGCGACCAAGGTCGTCGAGCTGCGCAGCAGCAGGATGGACCAGTGGTCGCCGTCGGCCAGGCGGATGAGCGGTACGTCGAATGTCAGGGTCAGGCCGCCCCCGGCCGTCAAGGCGAGACCCTTCGCATGGTGCGGGGATGAGGCAGGCAAGAGGATTGCTCCCGGACGGAGGATGAGGCGAAACGGTGGTCCGGAAGGATCGGTCAGACGGCTTCGTTCTTGTACCGCTCCCAGCCGCGCGGGCCGAGATGCTCCTGCGGCGTGAAGCGCACCTTATAGTTCATCTTGCGCGAGCCGTTGACCCAATAGCCGAGATAGACATGGGGCAGACCCTCGGCCCTGGCGCGGGCGATGTGGTCGAGGATCATGTAGGTGCCTAGCGACCGGTCCTCGAGCTCGGGATTGTAGTAGGAATAGACCATCGACAGGCCGTCCGCCATCTTGTCCGAGAGCGCCACCGCGATCAGCTCGCCTTCGCCGCGCCCGGTGATGAAGCTGTCGGGGCCGCGGCGGCGATATTCGATGATCTTGGTCTGCACATGCGTGTCCTCGACCATCATGGCGTAGTCGAGCACCGTCATTTCCGACATGCCGCCCTTGCGGTGGCGGGCGTCGAGATAGCTGCGGAACAGCGAGTACTGCTCGGTCGAAGGCTCGGCGTCGCTGATCGCTCCGATCAGGTCGGCGTTGCGAGCGATCACCCGGCGCATGTTCTTCGACGGTGAAAACTCGCCCGCCAGGATGCGCACCGACACGCAGGAGCGGCAGGATTCGCAGGCCGGCCGGTAGGCGATGTTCTGCGACCGGCGGAAGCCGCCCTGGGTGAGCAGGTCGTTCATCTCGCGGGCCTTGTCGCCGACGAGATGCGTGAACACCTTGCGCTCGAACTGGCCGTCGACATAGGGACAGGGAGAGGGGGCGGTCAGGAAGAACTGCGGCGACTGGGTCGGATGGTGGGTCATCAGGGTCCGAGGAGTCCACGAATCCCTCTACCTTGGCCCCAACGGCGAAAAATTCAACAGGAGAATTGACGCGGCGGTTTCACGAGACCGCGCGGTGGGGCGCAGTCAGCGGTCGGTACGGGTCACCACCGTGCCGAGCAGCAGGTCGTGCAGGGTGCGCTTGCGGTCGGCAAACAGCGTCACCAGCAGCACCAGCGGCGTCAGGATGACGTTGCCCGCCCAGAACAGCACCGAATGGACGACGGCGAAGAGCCCGTCGACCGGCCGCCCGTCCAGGCGGTCGAGGCGGATGCCCATGGCGCGCATGCCGACGGTCGCCTGGCTGGCGCTGCCGAGCGTGTTCCAGACATAGACGATCGCCACCAGCGGCCCGAGCACGCCGAACAGGCCCCAGCCGATGCCGAAGGTGATCAGCCCGAGCAGGAGCACGACGAGGCCGAAGGGGATAAGCAGCAAAAGGACGATCAGATAGTCGATGAGGAAGGCGAAGATACGCCGTGAGCGCACGCCGTCATAGGCGCGCACGTCGTCGAGCCGCGACTGGATGATCTCGCCGTGAAGGACCTGATCGTTCATGGCCGTTCCTTGCTCAACCACGGCGGGATGCCGCGGTCTGCTTGAGAAATGGGAATCCTGTCCGCGTATTCAAGCCGTTTTTGACGCCGGCAGCCGCGCTTTCGACCTGAAAGACCCGGCTTTCGAGCCGAAAGGCACGAGTTTTCACCGCTGGCGGGCGCGAAAATGCTGCTTCAGCAACTCGATGTCCGCCGCCGACCGGTCCTGTACGTTGGTCACCTCGACCCATGCGTCGATGTAATGCGGCGCGGCATAGACGTGCCCGTGGCCGAGCGGCGTGGTCGTCGCCGTCGCCACGTCCAGCAGCAGCTGCAGGAAGGTCACGACCGGATACCAGCGCAGCGCCGGCGATACGTCGGGGCCGCGCGGCTCGGCCATCCAGTCGGGCTGGCGGTAGAGCGAGGCGTAGTCGAAGAAGGTGATCGGATCGCTGGCATATTGCAGGTAGACGACCCGCATCGGCCCCCAATGCGCGCCCGGAATGGCCAGCGCGTTCTCCTGGCTGGTGAAGCGCACATAGGAGCCGTCGCGGAAGCGCGGCAGCCAGGCCGGCGAGCCGGGATCGCGGTCGCGCGTGACCGAGCGCCAGATGCGGCTGGGGAAGGGCGGGCCGCTCCACAGCGCGCCGTGATAGGGATCGCCGATCACCTCGAACAATTCGGTCGACTGCTCCGAGCTCAGGGCGCCGAGGCTGAGGCCGTGCAAATAGAGTTGCGGCCGCCGGTCCCTGGGCAGGGTGGTCCAGTAACCGTAGACCTCGGAGAACAGCGCGCGCGCCGTCTCCGCGCCGTAGCCGGGCTCGACCAGCAGCGACAGCCAGCTGGCGAGGTAGGAGTATTGCACCGCGACGCTGGCGATGTCGCCGTCATGCAGATATTCGGCGGGATCGATCGCCTCCGGATCGACCCAGCCGGTGCCCGTCGGCGTGATGACGACGAGCAGCGAGCGGTCGAAGGCGCCGGTCCGCTTCAACTCCTCCAGCGCCTGCTTGGCGCGCTCCGCCGGCGTTTGCGCCGAGCGCAGGCCGACATAGACGCGGATCGGGTCCATCGCCGGCTTCTTGGCGAAAGGCTGCAGCTGCGCAGCCGTGGGGGCCGAGGCGATATAATGCTGGCCCTGCCGTCCGAGCTCGTCCCAGCGGATCAGCGAGGCGTCGCTGCCCGTCCTGTTCGGATCCGACGGGCGCTGCGTCTCGGGCTCCATCAGTGCATCGACGGCCTGGAAGGAGGCGTCGGCGGCCCGCAGCCCCAGCCTGAACAGCACGCCATCGGCGATCGACCAGAACAGGGTGACGGCGATCGCCGTGCCGATCACATAGGAGACGCGGCGGGGCACGAACCGCTGCAGCCAGCGCGAAATGAAGTCGAGCGTGAGCCGGAAGAGCCGCGCCAGGACGAGCAGGATCACGAAGGTCAGCGCCGCGATCAGTCCGACCTCCAGCGGGCGCGCCGTCTCGACCGGCTCCACGCCCATCAGCGTGCGGATCGAGTTCTGCCAGGCGGAGGCCTGCCAGAGGAAGGCCATGGCAATCGCGCCGCAGGCGAGGGCGGCGGCGAGCTTGGTGACCAGCAGGACGCGGTTCTTCGGCGCGGGCAACTCGAGATAGGCCCAGAGCCAGCCGCCGAACACGCCGATCCCGTAGCCGACCGCCGCCGAAAGGCCGGACAGCACGCCCTGCATCATGAAGGTGCGCGGGACGAGCATCGGGGTGAGGGACGCGGCGAAGAACAGCGTGCCGACGAGCAGGCCGATCAGCGAGAAGGAGTGCCAGAACCTGACAAGCCAGTTATGTCGCATCGCGGCTCCGCGCCTCCCCTCCGACGTTCCGACGGCAGCTAACAGCTTTCGGCCGCCAGGGGCAATTCGCAGGCGGTACCGGCAGACAACTTGTCCGGGAGGCTCGGCAGAAATCGCACTTCTGGCCGGTCGGTCAGTTCGGCCCGGCCGGGGGCGGCGCCGTGGAGCCGCGCACGACCAGTTCCACGTCGAACGTCTCGCGCCGGATGGTGCCGTCGAAGCCGAGGATCGTTTCCACCGCGCGGCGGCCCATCTCGGCCATCGGCTGGGCGATCGTCGTCAGCGGCGGCTCGGAGAATTCGCCTTCCGGGACGCCGTCGAAGCCGATGATCGACACCTCGCCGGGCACGGCGATGCCGCGTGCGCGCAGCCAGTCCAGCGCGTGCAGCGCCACCTTGTCGGACATGGCGAGGATGGCGGTAGGTGGCTCGGGGAGGGAGAAGACATGTTCGAGCCCCGCCCAGGTGCTGGCCTCGTCATTGTCGGTCTCGTAGATCGGCACCCCCGACTCGTCGATCCCGGCTTCCGACAGCGCCTGGAAGTAGCCGCGGATGCGGGCCCGCGTGCCGCAGTAGAGCGCGTTCCGAGCCTCGCCGAACGAGGCCGGGCCGGTGCCGGTGTCGGCGAAGGACAGCGACAGAACGGCGAAGCGGCGGTGTCCTAGGCCGGTGAGATGGCTGGCGGCGAGCCGGGCGCCGGCCACGTCGTCGACGCCGATCGCGGCGATCGTCTCGTCGTCGAAGCCGAAATCGAGCGCCACGAATGGCAGCTTGCGCTCGCGTGTCAACTCGACCAGGCGCGAGCCGTCCTCCAGGCAGAAGACGATGAATCCGTCGACGACGGCGCTCTGGATGTTCCAGGCGAGCTGCTCCTGGTTGGCGGCCGAGACCAGCGAGATGCCGGCGCCGGTCGCGTCGCAGGCCTGGGAGATGCCCGACATGACCACGCGGGCGAAAGGATCGGCGAAAAAATAGGAGAGCGGCTCGGCGGTGGCGACGCCGATGGCGTTGACCTTGCCGGCACGCAGCAGCCGGCCGCGCGGATCGGGACCGGCATAGTTGAGCTTCTGCGCGGCCTCGAAGATGCGTCTGCGCACCTCCTCGCGCACGATCCCGGGGCGGTTGAAGGCATTGGAGGCGGTTCCATGCGACACGCCGGCCGCCTTGGCCACGTCAGCCAGCTTCACCGATGGTTTTGACACGCACGCTCCTGTCCTGACGTCGCGCTTTAGATAGCATGCGGCTTGGAACGATTCAAATATCGCTTGACATCTGCCGTGACCGGACTAAGATTGAATCGATCCAATATCTCTGCTCGTAAGGTTGGATCGATCCAAGTTGGAGCTGCGACATGCTCGCACAGATGGTCCCGTTCAAGACCGGGCTTGAGAATAGAAGATTCGAGTCGACCGCTTTGGCCGTCCAAACCGGGAGACGTCACGCCCGGGTAGCGGACGGCTCTTTGCAGCAAAGCACTTGAATCGATCCAAATTTCGGAGGAAGGCATGCATCCCGTCAAGTTTCTGTTTGAGGAAATCTACCGTGAGCACTGGGGCATTCCTGTTGGCGAACAGGGGCCGAACCGCAAGCGCCGCGAGGATAAGCCGATTCTCCCGCGTCTGAGGCTGTCGCGGCGCACAATAGGCGGTTGAAGCCGGCCGTCCGGCAGATCCCGCTGCGTTGCAGGGCAGGACCTACACCCGGACACCCATTGCGGCTCAAGGTTCCGCAGTCCGAGCGGTCTGCCTTTGCTTGGTCGAGCTCCGCCGCACCTCTGATGGATGCGACGAATATGATCTAGTGCCTGACCTCCGGGTCGGGCCACAGGCTGCGCACGTCCTCGGGCAGCGATTCGCGGACCTTCCGCACCTCGCCGGGCGTGATGTAGTGTGACAGCACGTTGAAGACCGAGCGCGCCGCATCCTTCGCATCCACCGGCCGGACGAACTGCAACTCCTCCTCGATGTGCTTCAGGAACTCGTCCAGCGTGCGGTATTGCATCGGTTGCTTTGATGGCTCGTAGCGGTCGTAATAGGCACCGCGCACCAGGAGCGGCAGCTGTGCGCTCAAATGGGCGGAAAGATCGGCCGGCAGCCGGTCGCGGATCGTGTGCAGCACTGCGCTCAGCACATGCCAGGCGACCTGCCGGTCCGGTCCATGGTCGGCCATGATGTCCTTCAGCCAGGTATTGGTGATCTGCAAGGTCTTGTCGAAAGCCTCGAGTCCGGTGGCGCTCATGTCATCCTCCTGTCTGGTCAGGGCGAAGCTCGCCGGATTGTCCTTTGCCTGCCCAACGGCCGCGCGTCTGCTTTGTTTCCTTTTTCGCCAAACGAAACGTCATCCTGAGGAATAGGGGAAGCCGGGCCGGACCGGCCGGTGCTGGCGGAAGGCCGCATTGGGACTGCGGGATGCCCCGACGTGTCGAGAGAACTCAGGCGCGGCCGCGATACGGAATCGAGCGCTTGCGCCCGAACAGAACCAGTCCGCCGAGCGCCGCCAGGCAGAGCGCCGTGACCGGGAAAACCACCCAGTTCAGCATTTCCCAGCCCCAGGCATTGTAGACGGCGCCCGACATCAGCGAGGCGAAGGCGACGGAGCCGAACAGGATAAAGTCGTGCATGCCCTGGATCTTGCCCTTTTCGGAGGGCCTGTAGGTCTGCGAGACCATGGCCGTGGCGCCGATGAAGCCGAAATTCCAGCCGAGGCCCAGCAGGATCAGCGCCGTCCAGAACTGCCAGAGCGCGATGCCCGACAGCGCCACCGCCGCGCAGCCGATCAGCAGGAGCAGGCCGAGGGCGACGATGCGCTCGACGCCGAAGCGGTGGATGAGATGGCCGGTGAAGAAGCTCGGCCCGAACATCGCCATCACATGCCACGAGATGCCGAGCGTCGCGTCGTCGGTCGAGAAGCCGCAGCCGACCATCGCCAGCGGCGCCCCGGTCATGACGAAGCTCATCAGCGCATAGGAACCGACGCCGCAGCCGAGTCCCACGATGAAACGCGGCTGGCTGACGATCTCGCCGAGCGGTCGCGCCGGCGTCTCCTGGCCTTCATGGTCCGCGGGGCCGTGCTCGCGGACCTTCAGGAAGGAGAGGAGGACGGCGCCGACCGCGGCCAGCGCCAGGATCGACGCGAAGGAACCGGCGAACATGACCGGCTCGAACAGGGTGCGCGTGTAGATGACGATCTGCGGGCCGAGGATGGCGGTGATGACGCCGCCGGCGAGCACGAAGGAGATGGCGCGGGCCTTGAACTCCGGCGGCGCGTCGTCGGCGGCGGCGAAGCGGAATTGCTGCACGAACGCCCCGCCGACGCCGATGACCAGCAGCCCGAGCGCGAACAGCCAGAACGATCCCTGGAACAGGGCGAGCGTGGCGACCACGCCGCCCAGCGCGGTGACGGCGGTGCCGGTCTGAAAACCGTTCTTCTGGCCGACGGCCTTGATCAGGGCGGCCGCCGGCAGGGCGCCCAGCGCCACGCCGATGTTGAAGCCGGTGACCGGCGCGGTGGCCAGCGACTTGTCGGTGTCGAGGAGGTAGGAGCCGGCGAGCGCGCCGAGCGAGATGGCGATCGGGGCCGCCGAGCCGATGACCGCCTGTGCGGCGGCCAGAATCAGCGCCGTGCGCCGCGCCTCGCGCTGCCTGGCCGTATCGGTCAAGTCGCGTCCCGTCCGCGGCCCTCGCCGCGCACGCGCCGGGCGACGCGGTCGAGCACCGCATTCACCAGCTTGGGCTCGTCCTCCTCGTAGAAGGCCTTGGCGATGTCGACATATTCCGACACGATGACGGCGGTCGGCACGTCCTTGCGCTCCATCAGCTCGTAGACGCCGGCGCGCAGGATGGCGCGCAGGGTCGAATCGAGGCGCGACAGGGGCCAGTCCTCGGTGAGCGCCTGGCGGATCAGCGGGTCGACCGTGGTCTGGTTCTGCACGACGCCGGACAGGATGGCCCGGAACCACTGCGGATCGGCCTCGCGATAGGTGGCGCCGTCGACTTCCTTGCCGAGCCGGAACGCCTCGTATTCGGCCGTGATCTCCAGCAGCCCGGCGCCGGCGACGTCCATCTGGTAGAGTGCCTGCACGGCGGCCAGCCTGGCCGCACCACGCTTGTTGGCCTGGCGGGGAGGCTGTTCGCCGTGGTCTGCGGGTTTCGACACGATCAGCGTGCTCCGAATCGATCCTTGAGGGCGATCATGGTGAGCGCCGCGCGTGCCGCGAAGCCGCCCTTGTCACCCTCGCTGCGGCGCGCCCGCACCCAGGCCTGCTCTTCGTTTTCGGTGGTCAGGATGCCGTTGCCGACGGCAATCGCCTCCTCGACCGCGAGGTCCATCAGGCCGCGCGAGGATTCGTTCGCCACCACGTCGAAATGATAGGTGTCGCCGCGCATCACCACGCCGAGGGCGACGAAGCCGTCATAGTCCGTGCCGCCATCGTCGGCGCCGTCAAGGGCGAAGGCCACCACCGCCGGGATTTCCAGCGCGCCGGGTACCGTCACCACGTCGTATGTGGCTCCGGCCTCGTCGAGCGCGGCAGTGGCGCCGTCGAGCAGCGCGTCGGAGAGCGCGTCATGGTAGCGCGCCTCGATGACGAGAAGGTGGGCTTTCTCCGGGCGGATGAAAGCCTTGCCGTGTTGCGAAATGCCAGCCATGTCGGTCTCCGGAAGGTCGCCGGTGACTTAGGCCGAACGGGTCTCGACCGCAAGCGCTTCGTGGGCGCGTGTCACCGGGTCGCGGTTTCAGCGGTCTTCCCGAGTGTGCCAAAGCCGCAGCACGTAAATGACGGACCCGTTGATCTCGTAGCGCATCTCGTAGTGTCCGACCAGGAAGCGGCGCACCTCGCGTGGCGCGAACTCATCGAGCCTTTCGCCCAGACGCGGAAGCCCGAGCAGCTTTGTCGGAGCAAGCATGAGGGATTATACCGCGCGGGCGGCAGCACGCCGGTTGACCGGCGCGAGAAAATCATAGAGCCGAGCAAGGTCCGATACGGCCTTGCTCGTCCATTTGATCTCGTTCATCGCGGCGGCGGAAGAGGAGCGTCGCCGTCGAGACTCTCGGCCCAGGCTTGGACGGCCTGATGATCGATCACGTGACCTGCGTCGACGTCGGCCAGCGCCTCGAGAGTCAGGCGCCGCCGTTCCTCTTCCATTTCGATCCAGGCAGACAGGGCCTGCTTGACGATCCAGCCTCGGGAACGATCGAGCCGCGTGGCAAGTTCATCGACCTTGTCTGCAAGGGGCAAGGGAACGTGCGTGGTGATCACTTTCGTGTCCATTGGCACCTCTCAATCAGAAGCAATCATACTGATTGACGATGATCACGTCGAGACGGTGGTCGTCGTGCCGCTCGGCGTCACAATCCTTCCCGCGCCGTCTCTGCCAGCCGCGCCGTATAACGCGCCATCGTGTCGACCTCCAGATTGACGCGGTCGCCGACCTGCCGCTCGCCCCAGGTGGTGACGGCGAGCGAATGGTGGATGAGCAGCACGTCGAAGCGCCTACCGTCGACCTTGTTCACCGTCAGCGACGTGCCGTCGAGCGCCACCGAGCCTTTCGGCGCGATGAATTTCGCCAGCTCGGCCGGTGCCTCCAGAGTGAAGCGCACAGCCTCGCCCTCTTCCTCGCGCGCCACGATCTCGGCCGTGCCGTCGACATGGCCCGACACGATATGGCCGCCGAGCTCGTCGCCGATCTTCAGCGCCCGCTCCAGGTTGACGCGCGTGCCGTCCGTCCAGTCCGCTGCCGTGGTCAGCCTCAGCGCTTCCTCCCACGCCTCGACCTCGAACCAGCGCTGGTTGGAGCCCTGTTCGGGCAGTTCGACCACGGTGAGGCAGACGCCGCCGGTCGAGATCGAGGCGCCGATGGCGATCGTCGCCGGGTCGTAGTTGGTGCGCACCCGCAGCCGCACCCCCTTGGGCAACGGGCGCAACGCCTCGATGGTGCCGATGTCGGTGACGATGCCCGTGAACATCAATCCGTCCTTTCGTATTCGATCAGCCGATCCATGCCGAACCGGCTCTCCTCCGCGACCGTGAAGCCGGCAGGGACGGTCCTCTCGGTGACGGGGGAGGGGATCCCGTCGCCGCCGACCGTCGTCGACCCGACGAACAGCGCGATCCGGTCGACCATTCCTGCCGCCAGGAACTGGCGGGCCGTCTCCGCGCCGCCTTCCAGGAGAATGCTCTTCAGGCCCATAACGCCGAGCGAGCGCAGCACCTCGCGCGGGTCGAAGCGGCCGCGATAGTCGGAGGCGACGGCGCGGATGGCGGCGCGCCGGTCGCGCAGCGTGTCTACCTGGCGGCGCTGCGCCTTCTCGCTGACCAGCAGCAGCACGGAATGCCGGTCCGCCTCGTCGAACAGTTTTGCCTCCGGCGGCGTGCGCGCGAACGGATCGACGACGACCCTGACCGGCGAGCGCTTTTCCAGGCCCGCCAGCCGGACAGTCAGCAGCGGGTCGTCAGCAGCGATCGTGCCGACGCCGACCATGATCGCCTCGTGCTCGACCCGCATCATCTGCACGGCGCGCCGCGCCGCCTCGCCGGTGATGGCGACCTGCCCGGCGCCCTGGCGGCCGATCATGCCGTCGGCGGAGACGGCGAGCTTCAGCGTCAGGAACGGCCGGCCGCGGCCTTTGAGCGACAGGAAGCCGGCCATGGCCTTGCGCGCTTCGCTCTCCAGGCAGCCGTGCGCCACTTCGATCCCGGCCTTGTCGAGGATGGAGACGCCGCGCCCGGCCACGCGCTTGTCGGGGTCGAGCACCGCGATGACGACGCGCGCCACGCCGGAGGCGACCAGCGCGTCGGCACAGGGCGGCGACTTGCCGATATGCGAGCACGGTTCCAGCGTGACATAGGCGGTGGCGCCGCGCGCTGCCGGGCCGGCCTCGGCCAGCGCCTGCAGTTCCGCATGCGGCCGTCCGCCGAGCGCCGTGACGCCGCGGCCGGCGATGACCGGCGCGGCGCCGTCGGTGCGCACGATCAGCGCGCCCACCGACGGGTTTTCGCCGGTCAGCCCGCGGTGCCGGAGCGACAGCCGTATGGCGGCCGCCATGAAGCGGCGGTCGATGTCGGCCTGCGGCGGCACTGATGCACTCGCGCCCGGCATGGCTCAGCCGGCGTCCTCGTCGGCCTTGAGCTCGCCGAGCACGTCGTGGAAATCCTTGGCCTCGCGGAAATTGCGGTAGACCGAGGCGAAGCGCACATAGGCGACGTCGTCGAGCGCCTTCAGCGCCTCCATGACCAGCCGGCCGATCTCGCCCGACGGGATCTCGGTCTCGCCGCTGCTCTCGAGCTGGCGCACGATGCCGGTGACGGCCCGGTCGATGCGATCGGGATCGACATTGCGCTTGCGCACCGCGATCTCGACCGAACGCAAGAGCTTGTCGCGGCTGAACGGAACTTTCCGGCCGGATTTCTTGATCACCACCAGGTCGCGCAATTGCACCCGCTCGAAAGTGGTGAAGCGGCCGCCGCAATCCGGGCAGACGCGCCGCCGCCGGATTGCCGCGCCGTCCTCGGCTGGACGCGAATCCTTCACCTGCGTGTCTTCGGACTGGCAATAGGGGCAGCGCATGGATGGCTCAGTTCAATTGAGGCGCAATGAGGCGCAGGTCAGGGAAATAGGTGCGGTAGCGGCGTACATCGCGGGTCAGGATCGGAATATCAAGAGCGGACGCGTGTGCGCCGATGAAGAAATCGGACAGGACACCGGTCTTTGCTCCGCCCGATATGCGGTAGCGGCTGAAGGCCTTTGCTGCGAGGAACGCGGCCTTGCGCGGAATGTCGAGCAGCTGGACGCCAGCTATCTCGATGAAATCATCCACTTCCTTGATGTTCGAATAGCGGACGGACAGCTCCGCATAAATGACCGCGTTGATATGGAGCGGCCCGTCCACCGCCGCCGCCTGGATCGCGCTCAGCGACCAGGCCGACCACTGCGGGTCTCCTGTTGCCAAATCCAGAAGGACATTGGTGTCGACGAGGATCAATCGTCCTCGCCGCGCAGCATGGTCATGATCTCGTCCGTGGTGGGGCCGGGTCCCGCATGACCTAGAAGCTTTTCGAACCGGCTGGGCGGGCGTACGCCGTCGGCTCGCTCCAGAATGATTTCGCGGTTCGGGCCGTAACGGAACTTGACCTCGCTGCCCGGCTTCAGGTCGAGCAGGTCGCGAACGGCCTTCGGAATGGTGACCTGGCCTTTGGTCGTCACTTTGGTGCTCATCTCGGCCTCGGTAATACTTCGTGTTTAGAAGGTATTACCGAGCCTGAGCCAAATCAAGCACAGCGACCTGAGGGCGTTCACCCCAGATACGGATAAAGCGGAAAACGCTCCGTCAGCGCCACCACCTTCTGCTTCACCGCCGCCTCGACGCCGGCATTGCCCTCGTCGGAATTGGTGGCCTTCAGCCCGTCGAGCACCTCGACGATGAGGCTGCCGATCTCGCGGAATTCGGCGGGGCCGAAGCCGCGCGTCGTGCCGGCCGGCGTGCCGAGGCGCACGCCGGAGGTGACGAAGGGCTTTTCCGGGTCGAACGGGATGCCGTTCTTGTTGCAGGTGATGTTGGCGCGGCCGAGCGCGGCCTCCGCCCGCTTGCCGGTGGCGTTCTTGGGCCTGAGATCGACCAGCATCAGGTGGTTGTCGGTGCCGCCCGAGACGATGTCGAGGCCCGACGACTTCAGGCTCTCGGCGAGCGCGCGGGCGTTCGCCACCACGTCGTGGGCATAGGTCTTGAACTCCGGCTTCAGCGCCTCGCCGAAGGCCACCGCCTTGGCGGCGATCACATGCATCAGCGGTCCGCCCTGCAGGCCGGGGAACACCGCCGAGTTCATCTTCTTGGCGATCTCCTCGTCATTGGTGAGGATCATGCCGCCGCGCGGGCCGCGCAGGGACTTGTGGGTGGTGGTGGTCACCACATGCGCATGGGGCAGGGGGGAGGGATGCACGCCACCCGCCACCAGGCCGGCGATGTGGGCCATGTCGACCATCAGATAGGCGCCGACGGCGTCGGCGATCTCGCGGAACCGCTTCCAGTCCCAGACGCGCGAATAGGCGGTGCCGCCGGCCAGGATCAGCTTGGGCTTGGCCTCATGCGCCTGTCTCTCGATCTCGTCCATGTCGAGCAGGTGGTCGTCGCGGCGCACGCCGTAGGAGACGACCTTGAACCATTTTCCGCTCATGTTGACCGGCGAGCCGTGGGTGAGATGTCCGCCCGAATTGAGGTCGAGCCCCATGAAGGTGTCGCCCGGCTGCAGCAGCGCCAGGAACACGGCCTGATTCATCTGGCTGCCGGAATTCGGCTGGACGTTGGCGAAGTTGCACGAAAACAGCTTCTTGGCGCGGTCTATAGCGAGCTGCTCGGCGATGTCGACGAACTGGCAGCCGCCGTAATAGCGCTTGCCGGGATAGCCCTCGGCATATTTGTTGGTCATGATCGAGCCCTGCGCCTCCAGCACGGCGCGCGACACGATGTTTTCCGAAGCGATCAGCTCTATCTCGTGGCGCTGGCGGCCCAGTTCGCTACGGATCGCGCCGAAGATTTCCGGATCGATCTCGGCAAGCGGTGCCGAGAAGAAGGAATCGGATTGGGACGTAGCGGCCGCTGCTGATGCCATGTCTGTCTACCTCGATGTCCGGAAGGTTGTCGTTCCGGCGGGCAATTAACATACTTGGTCGTGCCCCGCCATGTTGCAGCGCGAAATTTGATGGCTGCTTTGCGCCGCCAGCATTTGGCGCTGCCCGAAAAGCAAAGGGCCGCCCGAAGGCGGCCCCGATCCGAAGGCGATGTCGCTCAGAGCGACGAGGTGATCTGCAGCTCGTCGACGCCGTCGCGGGCATAGATGTCGTCGCGGAAATGCACGACGCCCTCGCCGGTCGACCAGGCGGAGATGTAGGTGAAATAGACCGGCACCGGGTCGCTGATGGCGACCGGCGTGCTGACGCCGCTCTTGATGGTCTGCTCGAAGGTCTGCCGGTCCCAGCCCGGCGTGTCGCGCAGCAGCCAGGTGACGAGATCGCGCACGTTCTGCACGCGCACGCAGCCCGACGAATCGAAGCGCATGAGCTTGTTGAACAGGCCCTGCGACGGCGTGTCGTGCATGTAGGTGGCGTGCGGGTTCGGGAAGTTGATCTTCACCGAGGCCATCGCGTTGATCTTGCCGGGATCCTGGCGGAAGCGGAATTTCGCCGCGTCCTCGGTGTTCCAGTCGATGGTGGTCGGGTCGATCTCGGTGCCGTCCGGGCCGAGGATGCGGATGCTGTTTTCCGCCAGATATTGCGGGTTCTTGCGCATCAGCGGGATGATGTCCTTGCGGACGATCGATTCCGGCGCGTTCCAGTAGGGATTGACGATGATCTCGTTGATCTTGGAGTTGAGGATCGGCGTCTGCCGGTCGATCTTGCCGACGATCGCGGTGTGGCGCGACACGACGCGGTCGTTCTCCACTGCCTCGATCTGGGCGGCCGGGATGTTCACCATCACGTAGCGCTGGCCGAGGAAGCCGCCCATGGAGCGCAGGCGCACCAGATTGGTCTCGAGCTGGCCGAGGCGCACCTGCGCCGAGACGTTCATGGCCTTGAAGCTGTATTGGCCCATGACGCCGTCGGCCGGCAGGCCGTGGCGCGCCTGGAAGCGCTTGACCGCGGCGTCGACATAAGTGTCGAAGGCCGGCGAGATGCCAGCATTGGGCGACAGGTCGCCCGAAACCATCAGCCGCTTGCGCAGTGCCTCCACGTCCGGATCGACCACGCCGAGCTTCAGCTTCTTGGTGGCGGGCACGACCGGCCAGCCGCCGGCTCCGACGATGTTCTGGTATTGGCCGATCGCCGCCTCGACATAGCTCACCGTCTGCGGGCTGAAGATTGGCAGGTGCGAGGCGACCTTGCCGTTCTGGCTGGCGCGGGCGTCGAACGTGTCGTCCCAGTTGCCGCGACGCGACGACTTCAGCACGTCGCCGACGACGTCGAGCGTATCCTGTGCGAACGCCCCGCCGCTGGCGAAAGTCGCGGCGACGGCTGCGGCTCCGGAGAGAAAGGAACGGCGGCTGGCTTCGATCGGCATGCTGGATTGTCCCCGCTTTCACACCACGGACCTTCTCGATCCGAGATTACGCCGGTCAATCTTAACAATTGACCAACCATGATGCTGCGCCGACACTTTCGCCGGTGCGGACCAGGCCGCAACCTCGACGCCGGGGCGCGCGTCTACAGGGTCCCGGATTTCATTGGATTATGGCGGCACCGTGACCGAGACCGACAAGATGGCGTGAGCCGGCCCCACTGTTGCAGGCAAGCCATGGACCGGGCGCGCCCGGTCCATACGGTCAGCGCGATGGCGACGGCGGCCTACATGCGGTAGGCGATGGTGTCGTTCCAGAAGCGGTCGAGGCGCTGCAGGGCGCGGTTCATCTGCTTGAACTCCTCGGCGTTGATGCCGCCGACCTGCTCGATCGAGCCGATATGGCGCTCGTAGAGCCCGCCGACGACCTCGGCGATCGCCGCGCCCTTCGGCGTCAGGCTGACCCTGACCGAGCGGCGGTCGATGCGCGAGCGCTGGTGGTTGATGAAGCCGAGGTCGACCAGCTTCTTCAGGTTGTAGGACACGTTGGAGCCGAGATAGTAGCCGCGCGAGCGCAGCTCGCCCGCCGTCAGCTCCGAATTGCCGATGTTGAAGAGCAGCAGCGCCTGCACGGCATTGATGTCGTTGCTGCCGCTGCGATCGAATTCGTCCTTGATCACGTCAAGCAAACGCCGGTGCAACCGCTCGACGAGCTGAAGTGATTCCATGTATAGGGAGCGGATCGCCTCGCGACGATCATCGGACACCGTAGCGGTCTTCGCCGCAGGACGGGAGTTGATCATGGTCTTCGCCTCTCGTTTGTCGCCGGGTGATGTTTTGTTTTCTCACCTTGGTCGCGACCCTATCGAATACCCATAAAATTCGACTTAAACGCCAGGCTTAACAAGCTGTTACGGGGGAGTGGTTGCGAAACAGGATTAACGATCGGTCACCCGAGGGCAAACAATTAACCTAAAAGCTTAGGCAATTGCCCCGAAGCGCCCGCGGTGCCGCGGTTCGAGCCGCGGCAAGGCGCAGGTGCCGGGTTTCTGGCGGCAGCCGGCCTGTAAAGGTCTATGCCCGTGAGCCTAGCGTTCCACCCGGCGTTTCTGCAGGCCGATGAAGACGCGGAAGGTGGTATAGAGGCAGGCGGCGAAGCCGTGCGAGGCGACGACCGCGTAGTGGCCGCCGAAGAGATCGGGAAAACCGACATACATCACCGTCTCGGTGGCGGCGCAGATGAACCAGATCACCGGCCCCCAGGACGCCTGCATCCACAACCCGGCGGCGGCGAAGGGGAAAAACACCGCCAGCGTCGTCGTCACCACCTGCCAGTAGACCGGCATCAGGTCGAAGCGCCACAGCGGCCCGTCATAGTAGCCGATCAGCCGGATCCAGTAGAGCACGCCGAACATCAGGCAGTAGACGGCGATGATGCGCTGGAACCAGGCGAACAGCAGCTCGACCGTGCTCGGCGCGAACGTCTGCTGCCGTGCCGGAACGTCGCTCACAGCTCTAGCTCACCGCCCGGCAGCGGCGCGAAATAGGCCTCGACGGATGCGTCCGTCAGCTCGGCGAGGCTCCCCGGCCGCCATTTCGGCGCGCCGTCCTTGTCGATGACCGCGGCGCGGATGCCTTCCGGGAAGTCGTGGCTGGCGAGCATGCGGTTGAGGATGCGGAATTCCATGCGCATGCACTCGTCCATGTCGAGCATGGCGCCGGTGTTGATCTGCCGGAACGTCACGGCGACGCTGGTGGGGGATGCCTTGCCGATGGCCGCGAGCGCCGTCTCGGCAACGGCCTCGCCGGCTTCGCGCGCCTGTTCGAGGCCGACCAGAAGATCCGTCAGCTTTTCGCGCGAGAACAGCCGGGCAACCGACAGCAGCGTGCCTTCGTCCGTCTCGCAGTCGGGCGTCGCGGCGAAGGTCTTGAGCACCTGGTCCGGATCGTCGCCCTCGCACAGCCGGTCGAGAATCTCGTCGAGGGAAGCGGACCCGACGGCATGCGTCGCGATGCCGCCCCGAAGGGCGTCGCCGGCGCGGATGCGTCCGCCGGTCAGACCGAGATACATGCCGTAGCTGCCCTTGAGGCGCGACAGGAAGAAGCTGCCGCCGACGTCGGGGAAGAAGCCGATGCCGACTTCCGGCATGGCGAACAGCGCCTTTTCCGTCATCACCCGATGCGAGCCGTGGCAGGAAATGCCGACCCCGCCGCCCATCGCGATGCCGTCGATCAGCGAGATGCAGGGTTTTGGAAAGCGCGCCAGCGCCGCGTTCAGCCGGTACTCGTCAGCGAAGAACCGGACCGGCGGCGCGCCGGCGCGCATGGCATGATAGACCTGTGCGATGTCGCCGCCGGCGCAGAAGGCCCGGCCTTCCGCCTTGATCACCACCCGCGAGAGCGAGTCGTCCTGCTCCCAGGCGGCAAACGCCTTGGACATGGCGACGACCATGCCGAGCGTCAGCGCATTGAGCGCCTTCGGCCGCGTCAGCGTGACCACGCCGGCCGCGCCGCGGCGCTCGAAGCGGATTTCGTCTCCACCGCCAAAGTCCATGCGTCGCGACTCCCTGACCGGCCTCCCCGCGACAGTGCTAGAGGACCGTGGACCGGCCCGTCAACCTGCGTGCCCGGTTGCGAGGGCCTGCGGGACGATGCCACGTCGAACCGCCACACCGGGGCCTTGCGGGTGTTCTTTTTGCGTTGCCCGTGCCAAACAGGGACCGAATCGATGCGCCTTCTGAAGCAGATCATATCCGCTCGCCTTGCGAGCCGGTCCTGGCTTGGCCTTTTGATGGTCGGCATGGCCTGCGGCCTGGCCGCCGGTCCTGCTCGGGCTCTCAACCTGACCGCTCTCTACGAGACGCAGGCGGTAGTCACCGGCACTGGCGAGGCCAACCGGCAGCGCGGCTTCGAGGAGTGTTTCCGCGAGGTATTGGTGAAGGTGTCGGGCGACCGCCGCGTGCTGGATGCGGAGATGGTGGCGCAGGCGCTGCCCGAAGCCGGCAGTTTCGTGTCGGCGTTCCGCTATCGCGACCGCATGGAAGGCATCCCCATCCACGACGAGCAGGGGACATACGACCGCCCGCACGACCTCACCTGCAGCTTCCACCGCGAGCGCGTCGATGCGTTCCTGGAAAAGCTCGGCCGAAAACCCTGGCTGGCGGAACGGCCGCGCCTCGTCGTGTTTCTCGCCGTGCGCCAGGGCGGCAAGGCCTTCGCGCTCGCCCGCAACGGCACGGGCGGCTTCTTCATGCGTGAATCGCTGGAGGCGGCCGCCGCGCCGCTGGCGTTGTCGGTGGAGCTTCCCGATTCCGCGACGCTCGCCAACACCGCGCTGACCGCCGACACCCTGCCCAAGGTCGAGATGGACGATCTCGCGGCGATCGCGGCGCGCTATGACGGCGCCCTGGCGCTGGCCGGCAGCCTGACCTGGAGCGACGAGGACCGCGGCTGGGTGGCCGACTGGCGGCTTTCCAGCGGCGAAACGGTCTTCGAGTGGCAGCGGCGCGGCATCAGCTTCGACGAGGCGTTCCGCGATGCCATGAGCGGCAGCCTGCAGATCCTGTCGGGCAACGGCCAGCCGCAATAGGACGGCGCGGGCAACGGTCGCATTGGTCCTCGCCATGCCGGCATGGTAGAGCATCGGATCGACAGGTGCCGAGCGGTCTTTTCAGCAAATCCGACCGCCAGGCCCGACCGGAGACACGCCCATGAACCGCATGTTCAAAGCCACGACCGCCGGCCGCAGCGTCGACGAGATCACCGAGGGCCGGCGCCTGCGCCGCATGCGCAAGGCCGACTGGTCGCGCCGATTGGTGCAGGAGAACCGGCTGACCGTCGACGACCTCATCTGGCCGATCTTCCTCGTCGACGGCGAGAACCGCCGCGAGGAGATCGCCGCCATGCCCGGCGTGTTCCGCCTTTCGGTCGATCTCGCCGTCAGGGAGGCCGAGCGCGCGGCGAAACTGGGCATCCCGGCGCTCGCCACCTTTCCCAACGTCGAGCTTTCCCTGCGTGACCAGACCGGCTCGGCCATCCTCGATCCCGACAATCTGATCAACCGCGCCAGCCGTGCCATCAAGGCGGCGGTGCCGGAGATCGGCGTCATCACCGATGCGGCGCTGGACCCGTTCACCAGCCACGGCCATGACGGCATTCTGCGCGACGGCATCATCGTCAACGACGAGACGGTGGCCCAGATCGCCACGGCCGCCGTGCTCCAGGCCGAGGCCGGCGCCGACATCATCGCGCCCTCCGACATGATGGACGGCCGCATCGGCGCCATCCGCGACGCGCTCGACGCCGCCGGCTTCCAGGACGTCGCCATCATGTCCTATGCGACGAAGTTCGCCTCAGCCTTCTACGGGCCGTACCGCGAGGCGATCGGCACGAAAGGCCTGCTCAAGGGCGACAAGAAGACCTACTACATCGACCACGCCAATGCGGACGAGGCGGTGCGCGAGGCCGAGCAGGATCTGGCGGAAGGCGCCGACATGCTGATGGTGAAGCCGGGCCTTCCCTATCTCGACATCATCCGCCGGCTGAAGGACGAGTTCGCCATGCCGACCTTCGCCTACCAGGTGTCGGGCGAATATGCGATGATCAGGGCGGCCGCCGCCAATGGCTGGATCGACGGCGACAAGGCGATGCTGGAATCGCTGGTCGCCTTCAAGCGCGCCGGCTGCGACGGCATCCTGACCTATTTCGCGCCGCGGGTGGCGGAGATGCTGAGGGCTTAAAAACACCGTCGCCGGCGGGTCGGGAAGCACATGCGCAGGAACGAGATCATACATGCACTCCGCCGCAACGCCGATGCCGTGAAGCGCATGGGCGCCACGTCGCTGTTCCTGTTCGGCTCGGCGGCCCGCGACGAGGCGATCGAGACAAGCGATATCGATCTCTTCATCGACTACGACGAGGGAGCGCGTTTCTCCCTGATCGATCTCGTCGGCATCAAGCAGTTGCTGGAGGAGCGGATGGCGATGGAGGTCGACATCACCACCCGCGACAGTCTGCATCCGATGCTGAAGAACGAGATAGAACGATCGGCCTATCGCGTGTTCTGATGGCAAGACGAAGCCTCGAGCCGGTCTTGGCCGAAATTATCGAGGCGTTGAACGGCATCGAGGCCGCTACGACCGGCAAGACGCGGGAGGATTTCCGGGCGGATTGGTTGCTTCGGCACGGCGTGGAACGCGGCCTGGAGATAATATCGAAGCGGTCCGGCATCTGCCGGACGAGTTGCTGGAGTCGGCGCCCGACATACCGTGGAAACAGATACGCGGCATCGGCAACATTCTTCGGCACGAGTATCACAAGGCATCGGAAGTGATTGTGTGGGCCGTGGTCGCCGATCATCTGCCGCGGCTTCGGGTCGCCGTGGAGCGCATGATTGCGTTGGTTCGCACCGCGCCGGATCGCCAAGCCTGACTTTCGGCTTTGTCAGCGCTGCTTCTGACCGACGGGAAGCTGCGCGTGTGCCTTCGCGACCGGTCGCAGCAGTGGCTCCGGCTGCTCCAGGATGGTGGTGAGCTCGGCTGGCAGTCCGGGGCGCAGCGGCGTCTTGACGGCCATGCCGTCGGCGATGGCGAGCACGCTGTCGTAGAACTCGGCGCCGGTCGCCGAGCGCGGCGGCTCGGTCTCGTGCATGACGCTGATCACGGTGATGCCCGGGCAATTGTCCTTGATCGCCTGGTGGAAGGCCACCTTGGCCTGGACGTCGAGCGCGCCGGTCGCCTCGTCGAGGAACAGCAGCCCCGGTCTGTGCAGCAGGATGCGTGCCAGCACCAGCTTCTGCTTCTGGCCGCCCGACAGGAGGTCTTCCCACGCCTTTCCGGCGCGGCCGGGCTCGGCCAGCGATTCGATGAACTCGCCGAGGCCGGCCCTGTGCAGGGCGGCGGCGACGCGCGTGTCGGTGTGCTCGGCCTCGGGCTGCGGCAGGCATACCAGTTGCTTCAGCGACACCGACGGCAGCCGGACTTCCTGCGCGGCATAGAATGTCGCGACGCCCTCGGGCAGGACGATCTCGCCGCCGCCATACGGCCACAACCCGTTGACGGCCTTGATCAGGCTGGTCTTGCCGGTGCCCGACGCGCCCTTGATGAAGGTCCATTCGCCGCGGCGGAAGCGCAGCAGCGGCGCGCTGAGGAACGGCACGGTTTCCTCGCCGGCATGCATCAGTTCCAGGTCGCGCACGGTCAGCCCGAACACGCCGTGCTGACGGGCGAAGCGGAATTCGCTGCGGCCGGTCGAGCGATAGAAGTCGTCCGGGCTCTGCACGCGTTCGATCGCGTCGGCGAGTTCGATCACGCGGCGGGCGTTCGCCTTCAGCGAGGCGATGCTCGGCATGACATGGATGAACCACGAGCATTCCTGGATCAGCCGGTTGACCAGTTCGGCGCCCGTCACATAGTTCTTCAGGCTGATGTCGTTGTTGACGTAGGGCAGCAGGCCCGGCGCGTAGGCCACGACCCGGAAGCCGATGAAATCGTAGATCTTGTTGTAGGCCTTGTAGCCCGCGTCGAACCAGTTCAGGCGCGCCCATACACGGTCGATGCCGGTGTAGAGGCGGTCGTTGGTCTCCTGCTGCACGGACTCGCCGCGCGACGCCGCCATGTGGAAGCTGCGGCGCAGCAGCGTCGTCAGCTCGGCGCGAAAACTTCCTTCCACCTTCTGGCTGGCGACGCTGAGCCGTTCCAGCGCGCCGCCGAGTTTCAGGGCGAACCAGGTGTTGAGCGGCACGTAGGCGGCGACCGCGGCGAAGGCGAGCACGGCGGCGCCATAGGTGCCGAACATTTCCAGTCCGGCGATCGGCGTGGACGTGCTGATCAGCACCTGGCCGAAGAAGAACAGCGAACTCACCACCTGCAGCACGCCCATGGCCAGCCCGATCGCGCCGCCGGTCATGTCCTTGATCGATTCATGCACCCGCTGGTCGATGTTGTCGGGCGCCGGCATCGCCATCCCGTCCGCGTCGCGGCCACCGACCTGGACGTGCAAATGGGTATGGTTGGCGTCGAGCAGCGCTGCGTTGAAGCGGCCGGTCAGCCACCCCCGCCATTTGCGGTGCAGCGTCGTCGAGAACAGGTGCCGCACGCCGAATATGCCGAGATCGTGGGCGATGACGAGGAACACCAGCCAGACCATGGCCATGACGATCGTCGCGAGCGGCGACTCGTTCTCCTGCCAATGGAACAGCGCGATGGCGCTGGTCAGTTCGCCGCCTGCCTGGGCGATCCACACGCCGACCTTGCTCGAAGCGGCCGTCAACAGGGCGATGACAGCCGTCAGCGCCCAGGCTTCATGCCACCGGTCCGAAAACCAATAGGCCCGCATCAGGCCCCAGAAGCCACGCATCGAGGAGACCGGCGTCAGCGGAGGAGACTGGTCCTTGCCGAGACGCCACCGGTTCAGGAAGCGTGGCGGGGGTCTCACGACCCTCGTCCGAATCACGCGTTTATACCCCTTGCCCTTTTTGAAAAAGGTAGCACGAATTGACTGTTTGCCTATGCCGAGAGCGGCAATAACGGCAAAGTCGGCTAACGGTAGAGTCGGCGGTCCAGGGGGCGCGGCGGCGGGATTTATCGGCGAATTCAATCGGTTTGCATAAAAAGCTGCAGCAAAATCCCGGCAACGAGATCACGAAACCTTGACGATGCCGACAGGCTTTCGCATACAGCGTACGGGTCTGGATTCTGCCTTGGCAGTCTCTGCCATTGCAGCCGCCGGTCTCGCCTCAACGGCCCGGGGAGGGGTTCTTTCGGGCTATCCATCAGGGAAAATTCGGCAATGACCATACTCTACGTCGTCATCGCCTGCGGCCTGCTTTCTGTCCTCTACGCCATCTGGGCGACTCGGTCGGTGCTCGCTTCCGACCAGGGCAATGCACGCATGCAGGAAATCGCAGGCGCCATCCGGGAGGGAGCGCAGGCTTATCTGGCCCGCCAATATACGACGATCGCGATCGTCGGTGTGGTGGTCTTCCTGCTCGCCTGGTGGCTGCTTTCGGGAACGGCGGCGATAGGCTTCTTGATCGGCGCGGTGCTCTCGGGCGCCGCCGGCTTCATCGGCATGCACGTCTCGGTCCGCGCCAACGTGCGCACCGCCCAGGCAGCCTCCAACAGCCTCGCGGCCGGCCTCGACATCGCCTTCAAGTCGGGCGCCATCACCGGCATGCTGGTCGCCGGCCTCGCGCTGCTCGGTGTGTCTGTCTATTACTGGATCCTGATCGGTCCCGCAGGCTACGCGCCCGCCGACCGCACGGTCATCGACTCGCTGGTGGCGCTCGGCTTCGGCGCTTCGCTCATTTCCATCTTCGCCCGTCTCGGCGGCGGCATCTTCACCAAGGGCGCCGATGTCGGCGGCGATCTGGTCGGCAAGGTCGAGGCCGGCATTCCGGAGGACGATCCGCGCAATCCGGCCACCATCGCCGACAATGTGGGCGACAATGTCGGCGACTGCGCCGGCATGGCGGCCGACCTGTTCGAGACCTATGCGGTGACGGTCGTTGCCACCATGGTGCTCGCCGCCATCTTCTTCGGCGGCTCGGCGGTGCTGGACAGCGTCATGCTCTATCCGCTCGCCATCTGCGGCGCCTGCATCATCACCTCGATCGTCGGCACCTTCTTCGTCAAGCTCGGCGCCAACGGCTCCATCATGGGCGCGCTCTACAAGGGGCTGATCGTTACCGGGCTGCTCTCCATCCTCGGCCTCGGCGCTGCCACCTCGCTCACCATAGGCTGGGGCGAGATCGGCGTCGTCGGCGGGATTTCCGTGACCGGCACCGCCCTGTTCGTGTGCGGCCTGATCGGCCTCGCCGTCACCGCGCTGATCGTGGTGATCACCGAATACTATACCGGTACCGGCAAGCGCCCGGTCGTCTCCATCGCCCAGGCCTCCGTCACCGGCCACGGCACCAACGTCATCCAGGGTCTGGCGGTGTCGCTGGAATCGACGGCGTTGCCGGCGATCGTCATCGTCGCCGGCATCATCTCCACCTTCCAGCTCGCCGGCCTGTTCGGCACGGCGATCGCCGTCACCACCATGCTCGGCCTTGCCGGCATGATCGTGGCGCTCGACGCCTTCGGCCCGGTCACCGACAATGCCGGCGGCATCGCCGAGATGGCGGGCCTGCCCAAGGAGGTGCGCCAGTCGACCGACGCGCTCGACGCCGTCGGCAACACCACCAAGGCGGTCACCAAGGGCTACGCGATCGGCTCGGCCGGTCTCGGCGCGCTGGTGCTGTTCGCGGCCTACAGCTACGACCTGCAGTTTTTCGCCGCGAACGCCGCCCAGTTCCCGTATTTCGCCGATGTGGGAACGGTTTCGTTCGACCTCTCCAATCCCTATGTCGTCGCCGGCCTGATCTTCGGCGGCCTGATCCCCTATCTCTTCGGCGGCATTGCCATGACGGCCGTCGGCCGCGCCGCCGGCTCGATCGTCGAGGAGGTGCGCAAGCAGTTCCGCGAGGATCCCGGCATCATGAAGGGCACCTCGAAACCCAACTACGCGCGCGCCGTCGACCTGCTGACGAAGGCGGCGATCAAGGAGATGATCATTCCTTCGCTGCTGCCGGTGCTGGCGCCGCTGGTGGTCTATTTCGGCGTGCTGCTGATCTCCGGCTCCAAGGCGTCCGCCTTCGCCGCGCTCGGCGCCTCGCTGCTCGGCGTCATCGTCAACGGCCTGTTCGTGGCGATCTCCATGACCTCAGGCGGCGGCGCCTGGGACAACGCCAAGAAGAGCTTCGAGGACGGTTTTGTCGACAAGGACGGCACCAAGCACCTGAAGGGCTCGGAGGCGCACAAGGCCTCCGTCACCGGCGATACCGTCGGCGACCCCTACAAGGACACGGCCGGTCCGGCCGTCAACCCGGCGATCAAGATCACCAACATCGTGGCGCTGCTGCTGCTGGCCGTGCTGGCGCACAGCTGATCGCCACGAACCGAGCTCAGGCGACAGGCCCGCGGGAGCGATCCCGCGGGTCTTTCTTTTGCTGCGAAGCAAACTTCGTCCAGAAGAGGCAGGCCGTTCGCAAGTTTCTCCCTCGACAGGCGGGAGGCCGCGAAACTAAACTGCGGAGACCATATTCCAAGTCGACAAGACAGCCACCAGGGAGGTGCGCCATGAGCCTTCGTATCAACGATATTGCGCCCGATTTCACCGCGGAAACCACGCAGGGGTCGATCAGCTTTCACGAATGGATCGGCGACGGCTGGGCCGTGCTGTTCAGCCATCCCAAGAACTTCACGCCGGTCTGCACCACCGAGCTCGGCACCATGGCCGGGCTGGAAGGCGAATTCCGCAAACGCGGCGTCAAGATCATCGGCATTTCGGTCGATCCCGTCTCCAGCCACGAGAAGTGGCAAGACGACATCCGCACGGCGACCGGCTTTTCCGTCAACTACCCGCTGATCGGCGACAGGGATCTCAAGGTCGCCAAGCTCTACGGCATGCTGCCGGCCGAGTCCGGCGACACGTCGGAAGGGAGGACGCCGGCCGACAATGCGACCGTGCGCTCGGTCTTCGTCGTCGGGCTGGACAAGAAGATCAAGCTGATCCTCAGCTATCCGATGACCACCGGCCGCAACTTCGACGAGATCCTGCGGGCCATCGATTCCATCCAGCTCACCGCAAAGCACCTGGTGGCGACGCCGGCGAACTGGAAGCAGGGCGAGGACGTCATCATCACCGCCGCTGTTTCCAACGACGATGCGGTCAAGCGTTTCGGCTCGTTCGACACCGTGCTGCCCTATCTGCGCAAGACCAAGCAGCCGTCGGCGTGAGCGGCGCCCGGGAGCAGCCTGGCCGGAACCATTCCGGCCCCGCTTCGACCGGCGAGCGGGAGAGGAACCCAGGCCTGGGAAGCGCGGCCGCAAAGTCCCCCTCCCCCTTGTGGGGAGGGGTCAGGGGTGGGGGTGCCTCACTGCCGGCGCTTTCAGAATTCCATGCGCGATTGCCCCGCCGGGCAGGGGGAGAGAGGCCCGAAGGGGCCGGTGAGGGGGTGCCGACAGCCTGACCGCCGGCGTTCAGGACGATCGGCAGGAACCAGCCGGTCTGCGTCCCTGCGCCGCCCTACTGGCCGGGCGTCTGCCCCGGCAGGCTGAGCGGCCGGCCGGTGGCGCCGGCAAGAATCTGGCCGATGAAGTTCTGGTCCTTGCCGCCGGTCGGCGTCGTGCGCGACACGAAGTCGAACACCTTGCCGTCCTGCATGCCGTAATTGGCGATGTTGGCGACGCGGCCGTCCTCGCCGAAATAGACGGCGAGTACGCGCTGGTCGACCAGCTTCGGCTTGGCGAAGGCGACCGGCCGGTAGCGCTTCTGCGAGATGTAGTAGAACACCTCGTTGTCGAAGGTCGCGGTGGTCGACGGACTGCCGAGCGCCAGCAGCACCTGCTCGCGGCTGGAGCCGACCGGGACGAGGTCGATCTGCTGCTGGTCGATCACGTAACCCTGCGTCAGCGTCTCGCCGGGCGACAGATCGCCGAGGGCGCTCGACGAATTACAGGCCGGCAGGGCGGTCGCGGCCGCCAGCGCAGCGGCGATTGCGAACCCCCGCGACATCAGCGCGCTCTTGATTTTCATCGACTTCAACGACAAGTCCCTCTCGCCTGCTTCGTCCCCGGGCGCGCTTGCGCGGCACCGCAAATCCGGTAAACCAGCTCGAGCGCCGATGCAACAACACCAGCCCGCCGAAGCAGCGCCGGGAGTAGCAAGCATGTTTCAACGTCTGTTCGGTCGCGAACGGTCCCGCAATCGTCAGATAATCGGGGCGCTCTATGCGGAAATCGTGGCGGCGGCGCGGCAGGAGGCATTTTTTTCCGACTGGGAAGTGCCGGATACGCCGCTCGGGCGCTTCGAGATGCTGTCCTTGCACATGTTCCTGATCCAGCACCGTCTGCGCGGCGAGACCGGCCAGGCCCGCGACATCGCCCAGCAGCTCGTCGACGACTTCTTCACCGAGGTCGACCATTCGCTGCGCGAGCTCGGCATCGGCGATATGGGCGTGCCCAAGCGCATGAAGAAGCTGGCGCGCATGTTCTACGGGCGCACCGCCGCCTACGGTACCGCGCTCGACGCCGGCGACCAGCCGGAGCTCGCCGCGGCGCTGGCCCGCAATATCCGGCCGGACGCCGCCGACTGGCGCCACGCCGATGCGCTCGCCGGCTACGTCGTGACCGCCGCCGGCGCACTGGCAAGCCAGCGGCTCGCAGACATCTGCGCCGGCAGCATCGTCTTTCCGCCGCCGCGGGCGGAGCCGGGGGAGGCCTGATCCCATGCAGCCAGCCGAAAAGAGCCCGATCAGCTTCGATGTCGACGTCGCCCGCCTGCCGAAGAAAGGCGTGTCGGTGGCGATCGAGGCGACGGAAGCCGAGCGCGCGGCGCTTGCCGACGTCCACGGCCTGCTCGCCGTCGACCGGTTGCGCGCGGATCTCGCCGTGTCGGCCTGGAAGCGCAACGGCGTCAGGATCGAAGGCCGGGTGGTAGCCGACATCGTCCAGTCCTGCGTGGTCACGCTAGAACCGGTGACGAACCACATCGACGAGGAAATTTCCGCCGTATTCCTGCCGGAGGATTCGAAGCTCGGTCGCGAATCATTCGACGTCGGCGGAGAGATCATGATCGATGTAGACGGTCCGGACAGTCCCGAGACGTTTTCCGGCGATCGCATCGACGTCGGCGCCCTGGTGGAAGAGTTTTTCGGTCTCGGCATCGATCCCTATCCGCGCAAGGCCGGTGCGGCGTTGCCGGAGGCTCCCTCCGCGGCGCCGCGGGAGGAGAACGAAATGCAGCGAAAACTTCGAAAACTCTTCCGCGATTCTTGAATTTACCCATCAAAGCGCCCCGAATTACGTTGTATGACGAGGCAAAATCGCTATTTTCCCCGGCACTCGGCCCGGGGCCATGACCACGAAAGCGAGACGAACCACGCGTGATTAGGATTTCCATCGATGCCATGGGCGGCGATCACGGGCCATCGGTGGTCATGCCTGCGCTGGCGAAGGTCGCCAGGCGGCGTCCCGACGTGAATTTCATCGTGTTCGGCCGCACCGACGCCGTGCGCCCCGAACTCGACAAGTTCCCGGCGCTCGCCGCCGTCACGCAGTTCGTGCATTGCGACATCGCGGTCCGCATGGACGACAAGCCGAGCCAGGCGCTGCGGCACGGCCGCTGGAAGTCGTCGATGTGGCGGGCGATCGAGGCGGTCAAGAGCGGCGATGCCGACGCCTGCGTGTCCGCCGGCAACACCGGCGCGCTGATGGCGATGTCGAAATTCTGCCTGCGCACCATGGCCAATATCGAGCGGCCGGCGATCGCCGCCATCTGGCCGACGGCGCGCGGCGAGAGCGTGGTGCTCGATGTCGGCGCCACCATCGGCGCCGATTCGCACCAGCTCGTCGATTTCAGCATTCTCGGCGCGGCGATGGCGCGCGCCGTCTTCGGCACGGAGCGGCCGAGCGTCGGCCTGCTCAATGTCGGGGTCGAGGAGATCAAGGGCCAGGAGGAGGTCAAGGACGCCGGCCGGCTGCTGCGCGAGGCCAATCTGGCGTCGATGCAGTATCACGGCTTCGTCGAGGGCGACGACATCGGCAAGGGCGTCGTCGACGTGGTGGTGACCGAAGGATTTGCCGGCAATATCGCGCTGAAGACGGCGGAAGGAACCGCCAGGCAGATCGCCGGTTATCTGCGTGAGGCGATGAGCCGGACGCTGATGGCCAGGATCGGTTATATGCTGGCCAAGGGCGCTTTCGACCGGCTGCGCGAGAAGATGGACGTGCGCAAGGCCAATGGCGGCGTGTTCCTCGGCCTGAACGGCATCGTGGTCAAGAGCCACGGCGGTACCGACGACGAGGGTTTTGCCGCCGCGATCGAACTGGCCTACGACATGATTCGCAACCGGCTGCTCGACCGGATCGAAGCGGATCTCGATCTCTTCCATGCGCGCCAACCCTATTCGGCACGCCCCGCGGCGCCGGAAAACGCCAAGCAGTAGGAACCAAAATGCTCAGATCCGTCGTGCGTGGGGTCGGCTCAGCGCTGCCGCGCCGCATCATGAAGAATACCGAGTTCGAAGGTCTCGTCGACACCTCGGACGAGTGGATCGTGCAGCGCACCGGCATCCGCCAGCGCTACATCGCCGGCGACGGCGAGACCACCGCTTCGCTGGGCGAGGCGGCGGCGCGGGCCGCGCTCGCCAATGGCGGGCTCGAGCCCCGGGACATCGACCTGATCGTGCTCGCCACCTCGACGCCGAACAACACCTTTCCGGCAACCGCCGTGGAAGTGCAGCAGCGCCTCGGCATCCGCCACGGCTTCGCCTTCGACATGCAGGCCGTGTGCAGCGGCTTCGTCTACGCGGTCGCCACCGCCGACGCGCATATCCGCGCCGGCCTGTGCAAGCGCGCGCTGGTCATCGGCTCCGAGACCTTCTCGCGCATCCTCGACTGGAGCGACCGCACCACCTGCGTGCTGTTCGGCGACGGTGCCGGCGCGCTGGTTCTGGAGGCGCATGAAGGCGAGGGCAGCGTCGCCGATCGCGGCGTGCTGGCGGCGAGCCTGCGCTCCGACGGCACCCACAAGGACAAGCTCTATGTCGACGGCGGCCCCTCGACCACCGGCACGGTCGGCCAGCTCCGCATGGAGGGCCGCGAGGTCTTCAAGCACGCCGCGGGCATGATCACCGACGTGGTCGAGGGCACGTTCGCGCAGGCGGGCATCACCGCCGACGACCTGTCCTGGTTCGTGCCGCACCAGGCCAACAAGCGCATCATCGACGCCTCGGCCAAAAAGCTCGGCATCGCCGAGGAGAAGGTGGTGGTGACCGTCGACCTGCACGGCAACACCTCGGCAGCGTCCGTGCCGCTGGCGCTGGACGTCGCGGTCAAGGACGGCCGCATCCGCAAGGGCGATCTGGTGATGCTGGAAGCGATGGGCGGCGGCTTTACCTGGGGGGCGGTGCTGATCCGCTGGTAGGCCCGGTCGGCTGACCGGGGTAAAGAGCGCATTCATGCGAACCGGTCGGTTCGGTTCTTGACCTCATCTGGGCAATTTCCTAACGTCCTGTAGCCCTATCGCGGCCATTGAGGAGGGTCAGAAAAGTCATGGCGGGAAAGACACTTACGCGCGCCGATCTCGCTGAGGCCGTCTACCGCAAGGTGGGCCTTTCCCGTACCGAATCCGCCCAGCTGGTCGAGTCCGTGCTCGACGAGATATGCGAGGCTATCGTTCGCGGCGAGACGGTGAAGCTGTCCTCCTTCGCCACCTTCCAGGTGCGCGGCAAGAACGAGCGCATCGGCCGCAACCCGAAGACGGGCGAGGAGGTGCCGATCCTGCCGCGCCGGGTCATGACCTTCAAGGCGTCGAACGTGCTGAAGAACCGCATCCTGCGGGCCCACCAGCAGCGGTCCAAGGCGGCAAAATAGCCGGCTTCGCCCCAAAATGCCGGTTGATGACGGCTCCGCGCCTTGGCGCGGGCCTTGAAATCCGTGCCGCAAAGGTCTGAAATGAATCACGAATCGGCTCGGCTTTCGCATGCCGCCGAGGCGCTTCGGGCATCTCCCTTCCTGAGACCAGGTGGTGACCCATGGACAAGAGCCCAGACGCTTTCCGCACCATTTCCGAAGTCGCGGAGGAGCTCGACCTGCCGCAGCACGTTCTGCGCTTCTGGGAGACGCGCTTCAACCAGATCAAGCCGATGAAGCGCGGCGGCGGCCGCCGCTATTACCGGCCGCAGGACGTCGACCTGATCAAGGGCATCAAGAACATGCTCTATGACCAGGGCTACACCATCAAGGGCGTGCAGAAGCTGCTGCGCGAAAGCGGCAACCAGTTCATCGTCGCCGTCGGCAATGGCGACGTCGCGGCGATCGAGGCGATCGCGCAGCGCAAGCAGGCCGCAGCCATCCCGCTGACGCCGGCCGCCCAGCCGCGCGGCGACGACGAGCTGCTGGTCGGCGAGCCGAAGGCGAAACCCAGCCGCCGCTTCTTCGGCCTCGGCAAGGCCGAGGAAGAAGGCCCCGTGCAGCCGGACGCCGCAAAGCTGTCGCGCGACAACCGCGCGCTGCTGCAGGAGGCGCTGTTCGATCTGCTCGAATGCAAGCGGCTGCTCGACCAGGTGCGCTGAGCCTCTCGCCTCCGTCGCCGATTGACCGCCGGCACGCCGGTCCTCATCCAGAGGCGCGAGCCCGCCACGCCTGAAAAATCAGCGTGAATTTTTGCGAGCTTCGAGGACGCGCCGAACGCGGCTCGCAGCCTGTGGGTGTGGGCCTGACTATCGGTGCGCCGAGACGAGAATCCCGGCTTCCTCAGCCGCCTCGCGGAACCGGGTCTCGGCGTCGATCGTCGAACGGTGGCCATCTACCACCTTGAGGCAGGTATCGAGCGCGTCGCGGTGACGCGGGCCGCGCCGCTGCGGCCATGCTTCCGTCAGGATGTCGAGGGCCCGGACCACCCCGTCGACACAGATGTCCTGCCCCTCGAGATGGATCGTGACCGGGTGTCGGAATCTCACGACCGGCCCTCGACCTCGGTGGCCGGCCGGTCGCCGCCAGGCGCCACCTCCTCGTGCCAGTTCCCTTCGGCGTCCTGGAATTCGATGCCTTCCGTGCTGCCGCCGACCTGCTGCTCGGAGGCGGCGGTGCGCGCCGCTGCCATGGCTTCGTCATAGGTAGGAAAGGTCTCGGAATAGACGTCGCCGACCTTGTAGGCCCAGCCGCCGTCATGCTCGACCACGCGATAGATGACCTTGGACATCCCACGTCTCCTTTGATTCAAGAGAACGTCGCGGCGCGGTTTTCAGTTCCGATGCAGGGGAGCGAGCGGTCACTCCGCCGCCGAAGCGGCTGCACGACAGCCTCATAAAAAATCGGAAAATGGTCGGAGTGGCGGGATTCGAACCCACGACCCCTTGACCCCCAGTCAAGTGCGCTACCGGGCTGCGCTACACTCCGGACCGCGGGAAGCCTTATAGTCTGGGAGGGAGGCGTGCAAGGGCTAAAACGGAGCGGGAAGCCGATCATCCCCGGCGATTGCAGGCTTTTCGCAAAAGCTCCCACATCAAGCTACCACGCAGGCTGACGCCTTCGTGCTCACGGCGCAACGGGCTGTGGACAACTCGCGGGCGGCCCGTTTGTCCCGAGCGTGTGCAGAATATGTTTCTTTGCGGCATCGGGCGGCGAGGGCGCATTTTTCCGTCTTGATTCCACCCACATTGCGAGGGCCGGCTGCACCATAGTAAGCAGCGAACCTTGACATCGTGAATGCTTAGAAAATGAGCGAGAATGCCGACACGCTGAGCCTCGGGTGGAAGGCTGCGCAGGACAATGCCGCGGTCCTTCATGGCTTGGAGGTATCGAGCCGGCCGCTGCCCGCCCTTACGGGCATGACGGCGCTGTTTTGGCTGCTGTTTGCAACGGGACAATCGAAGGGGATATTTCAGGTCACGCACCCGCCCAAGACCACCGTACCGCCTGCGGGTCTGGTGGCCAGGATGCTGGGCCGGTCCGTTCGTCCGGCGAGGGAAACCGACATCTGGTACCCCATGAGCAAGGGCCGAAACGATCGGCTAGCGCTCCACGACGCTGTTGCGACGATGGACAACGATACGCCGAGAAAAGGAACGCTCTACGATCCCGCAACCTGGGTAGGCACCCCGACCGGCGGGGTAGGCGGCGAGGCGGCAAACATCGTTGCTGCCTACGAGTTCCTGATGCGTGCGCGGGCGCTGGGTCACCCGACGGCCGGCCTGCTGGAGCGCACCCCCGTCATCGGCACCGTCGGCCACGGGGGAATGCGCTTCGACCAACTCTTGCAGGAAACCGGAGTCATGAACCCGGAAAATGCAAGATTCCTGAACCGGCTACGCACCCGCAGCTATTTCGAGACCCTTCACAATCATCTCACCGGCGATCTAGGATTTGCCGGCAACTGTATCACCTTGCCGTGGTGGTATCTCGATCTCGGCCAGGCAGACGCCGCCGCGCACACGCCATACGCTGACGTCACAGAGCGGCTGGGTTTGCTGCGGGACTTCGTTCACGGCCTGGCGCGGGACCTGTTCGGCCAGCAGCTTTCGCCGCTTATGATGATGATCCAGACTGGCCAGCACTGGATTTTGCACGGAGATCTGTCCGTTCCCCAGGCGCAGCTTGACTTCTCGCGCGCCAATCCCGAGGCCGTGGTCGTGGGGCCGAGCCACGCATGGCCGGGCAAGATGAGCATCACCTATCCCGATCCGGCCGATAGCGCTTCTTTCGTTCTTCCGTCCGATCGCGACCTCAACGAGCATGACGACGGCAACGTGGCGGTGTGGAAGGGCAGCAAGGCTGCATCGATCGCGGAGCGAATCTTCATTCGCCACGAGAGTTATGAGCACCCGCGCATCCTGCGCGGCTCCTGGAAGGGCAGGACGGCCATCGTGTCATGGCACGCCGATCACCAGATCGCCTTGCTCAAGACATGGATCGGCTACAGGCACCGGATGCTTGCCGACTACGGGATCGAGTTCAGCCAGGGCGGGGAGTCGATAGGCTTCGACGCGGCCGTCGTATTCGGTCGGCGTTCGCTCTCTTTCGTCTTTGACCGCCCGCCGGTTTCTTCCGCGGCCGGCGCGCCGCCGGTTCAGATTCATGTTGGCCGTGCCGGGGGCAGGGCCAATGTCGGCTTCCTGAATCCCGACCTGTCCTGGTTCCGCTACAAGCATCACCATCAGGATTATGCGGCGAGGAACCCCGATCCGGCGCTGATGACCCCGCAGGAACTGGCCATCGAGGAGGAGGTGATCGCCGAACTCGGCGTCAAGGGCGCGCGGTTGTGGACCGACGACGCTGATCCGGCCGGCACCGGGCTGCGCTACCGCAACTACGACTGGGCGCCGCTCGAGACGTTCATGCTCGACGAAATTGCCTGACACCCGCCGGTGGCGTTGCCTCGGGGCGGATGTTCACCGCTCGCTGGTGGCGCGCCTCCAGCGCCATCATTCCCCAGATCAGGCCGAGCAGCAGGTAGAAGTGCCGCCAGTGGTCGGTGTCGATCACGGTGCCCAGCCCGACATGGCCGACCAGCGTGACGTAGGCGCACAGAAGATAGGGCTGCCACGGGCGGTCGCGGAACAGGATGCGGAAGCCGCCGGCGAGCGTCCACAGGATCAGCGTCAGATAGGCTGCGAAACCCAGCCAGCCGTAGTCGAGCAGCGCCTTCAGCCAGATGTTGTGGGTGTCTTCCCGGTAGATCAGGCCGAACACCAGCGGGCCGATGCCGAACGGGTGCTCCATCGCCATCTGGAAGCCGATGGCGTGGCGTGCGAAGCGGCCGAGCCGGGCCGAATCGTAGTCCTGGGCGAGCTGCGCGCGCGTCGTGAACAGGTCCGCCACCGCTGGTATCTGCAGTAGCACCAGCAGCGCCAGCAGGAACAGCGCCACGACGCCGACGGTCATCACGACGATGCGCAGCCGGAACACGCCGTTGCCGCTCTGCATGAACAGCCCGGCGATGAGCAGCACCGCCGAGACGAAGAACAGCCCCCAGGCGCCGCGCGAGAACGAAAAGAAGATGCCGACGACGATGATGAGAAGCGGGACGGCGTAGAGCGGCATCCTGGCGACGCTGCCGGTCATCAGCCGGTGCAGCAGCCATATGCCGGGCAGCGTCAGGAACGGGCCGAACACGTTCGGGTCCTGGAATGCACCGGCGGCGCGCTCGAACTTGGTGAAGATCTCGGCGCCGGGAAAGGCGTGGAAGTAGCCGAGCACGCCGAGCATCGAGGTGCCGACGGCGGCGATGACGTAGGCGGCGAAGATGGTGCGCAGCAGGCTTGGCCGCGCCTCGACGACGGCGGCGAAGAACACCGCCGTGAAGGCGAGGAACAGCGACACGGCGATGTAGAGCGGCGTCGACGCCAGATCGTCCATCTGCGTCATCGAGATCATGCCGCCGATATTGAAGACGACGAGCAGCAGCAGCAGCGGCACGATGGTGCGCGAGATGCGCAGGCCGAACAGTGCCCACACTCCGACCAGGCCGGCCATGTAGAGTTCATACGGTGCCGGCTCGCGGATGACGAAGCCGGACAGCAGGATGCCGAGCGCGATGGCCGCGGTCGAGATGAGCTCGACCAGCTTGGCGTTGACGGCCCGCGGTGGAACGGGTGCGGCGACCGCGCTCAATAGGCGTTTTCCGTGTTGAGCAGGCGGATCGGCGTCAGCACCAGGATCTTGAGGTCCAGCCAGAGCGACCAGTTCTCGATGTAATAGAGATCGTATTCGGTGCGCATCTTGATCTTCTCGTCGGTGTCCATCTCGCCGCGCCAGCCGTTGATCTGCGCCCAGCCGGTGACGCCGGGTTTGACGCGGTGGCGGGCGAAATAGCCGTCGACGACCTCGGTGTAGAGCAGGTTGTGCGATTGCGCCGCCACCGCATGCGGGCGCGGACCGACCAGCGACAGCGAGCCGAACAGCGCGTTGAAGAACTGCGGCAGCTCGTCGATCGAGGTTTTCCGGATGAAGCGGCCGACGCGGGTGACGCGCGGATCGTTCCTGGTCACGCTCTTCTTGGCCGTGGGGTCCGACTGCTCGGCATACATGGAGCGGAACTTGAGGACCTCGATCTCCTCGTTGTTGAAGCCGTGGCGCTTCTGCTTGAACAGTACAGGCCCCTTGCTGTCGAGCTTGATGGCGATCGCGGTGGCCAGCATGACCGGCGAGAAGACGACGATGCCGACGATCGAGAAGACGATGTCGAAGGCGCGCTTGGCGACCGAATCCCAGTCGTTGATGGGCTTGTCGAAGATGTCGAGCAGCGGCACCGAGCCGATAAAGGAATAGGAGCGCGGCCGGAACTGCAGCTGGTTGTTGTGCGCCGACAGGCGGATGTCGACCGGCAGGACCCAGAGCTTCTTCAGCAGCGACAGCACGCGCGTCTCGGCGGTGATCGGCAGCGATACGATCAGCATGTCGATGCGGGCGATGCGGGCGAACTCGATCAGCTCCGAGATGTTGCCGAGCTTGGGATAGCCGGCGACGATCGGCGGCGAGCGCTTGTCGTCGCGGTCGTCGAAGATGCCGCAGATGCGGATGTCGTTGTAGGGCTGCTGCTCGATCGAGCGGATCAGCCCCTCGGCCGCCTTGCCGCCGCCGACGATGAGGGCGCGGCGCTCCATGCGGCCGTTGCGCGCCCAGCGGCGGATGAGCCGCGCCATGACGAGCCGCAGCGCCAGCACCAGCACCAGGCCGATCACGAACCACAGGCCGAACAGCAGCCGCGAGAAATCCTCGGAAATCTTCAGGAAGAAGCCGGCCACCGCCAGCACCGCGAAGGCGCCCGTCCAGATGAGCAGCATGCGGCCGAGATAGCGGCTCGGCCGCATCAGGGCGCCGACCTGGTAGCAGTCTCCGACTTCCAGGCCGATCACGGTGAGCAGCGACGCGGCGGCGATCACGATCGGGTAATGCCAGTAGAGATGGGTCTCCAGGCCGACATGCCAGGCGAAGATGGCGATGCCCGAAACCAGCAGGATGGCGAACTCGGCGAGCCGCAGCACGCCGCCGACCATGATCGGAGACATGGTGTCGCGCCGGTACTGCGAGGCCACCTGCTGCGCGACCTTGCCGAGCTTGGCGCTTGCCGGCTTCATCGCGTCGTCGGCCTCGAACTGGCGCACGGCGTCCACCGAGAAGCGCTGGGCAGGGTCGACCTGGTTCATTGCTGGTTTGTGTCCGCAGGAGTCCTGCCGCAACCTAGCAAGCCTCAGCTAACAATCCCTTGAAGTTGCCCGGACAGTTTGATCGAGTCTGCACGTAGGCCGCACCGGCTGCCGGTAGATTCTGTGGGACCTTCATCCGGTTCAGGTGTAGTCGCCATTGGGCCGCGGGGCGTTCGAAGCCGTGCTGCTTGGCAGCAAGAAGGTTCCGGACAGTCGGAGGAACAGGGAATTGCGCGACAAGGTCATTTTCGGAACCGCTTTCCACACGCCGGCGCGCGGGCGGCTGGAGGTCCTGCGGGACGCGCTGATCGTCGTTGCGGGCGATGGCCGCATAACCGAGGTGATCGCGCCAGGCAGCGGCGATCACGGTCCCGCCAGGGCGCGCGCCGCCGAACAAGGCAGACTTGTCGAGCTGGGAGCCGGCGAGGTCCTGCTGCCGGGCCTGGTCGACCTGCACATCCATGCGCCGCAGTGGCCGCAGTTGGGAAAGGCGCTCGACGTGCCGCTCGAGGTATGGCTGCGGAAACATACGTTTCCGCTCGAGGCCCGCTACGCCGACGTCGCGTTCGCGCGGACGATCTACGACGATCTGGTCTCGGGCCTGATCGCCAACGGCACCACGACGGCCGTGTACTTCGCCACGATCCATATGGAGGCGTCGCTGGCTCTCGCCGAAATCTGCCGGGCGAGGGGACAGCGGGCCTTCGTCGGCAAGGTGGCGATGGACGATCCGGATCAGTGCCCGCCCTTTTACCGGGATGAAAATGCCGCGACGGCGCTCGACGAGATGCGGCGTTTCATCGAGGCGGTGCGGGCGATCGCGCCGGGCGGCGACGCGCTGGTCCACCCGATCATCACGCCCCGCTTCATCCCGAGCTGCACCGACGAGCTGCTGGCGGGCCTGGGGCGGCTGGCCGCCGAAACCGGCTGCCTGGTGCAGACCCACTGCTCCGAAAGCGACTGGGAAAAAAGCTTCGTCGAGCAGCGCTTCGGGCGCTCGGATGCCGCCGTCCTGGCCGGGTTCGGCCTATTGCGGCAGCATACGGTCCTTGCCCATTCCAATTTCGTGTCGGACGACGATCTCGACCTGATCCGCGCGCGCGGCGCCGCGGTGGCGCACTGCCCGCTGTCGAACGCCTATTTCGCCGAGGCGGTGTTCCCGCTGCGCGAGGCGCTCGACCGCAATGTGCGAGTGGGATTGGGGACCGACATCTCCGGCGGGCACAGCCCGTCGCTCCTCGACGGATGCCGGCACGCGCTGATGGCGGGGCGGATGCGCCAGGGTGGCGTCGACGCCGGCCTGCCGCGAGACCGGCGCGGCGTGGCGGACGCCCGCATCACCGTGGCCGAGGCGTTCTGGCTGGCGACCGCCGGTGGGGGAGAAGCGCTGGGGCTCGACATCGGCAAGTTCGCGGCCGGCTGCAAGTTCGACGCATTGCGCATCGATGTCGAGGCAGACGGCTCGAATGTGCGGGTCTGGCCGGATCTGGACGAACCCGAGGACGTATTCCAGAAGATCGTGCTCAACGCCGGCAGGGCGAACATACGGCAGGTATGGGTCGACGGCGTCTGCGTCGGCGGCACCGCCGGAGACGCGGGTCAGCGCGCGAGCGTCTCCCGATAGGCCTGCTCGATGCGGGCGGCCATCACGTCTGCGCCGAAGCGGGCGCGCAGCTCCTCGGCCGACGGCATGAGGGCCACGAAACCCGGCGGGTCGAGCAGGGCGCGCGTCATCCTGTCGGCGAGCGCTCCGGAATCGGGGGTGGCCAGCACGGGCGATCCCTCTCCGAAAATCTCCGGTATGCCGCCGACCGCCGTCGCCACCATCGGCTTGCCTGCCGCCAGCGCCTCCAGAACGATATAGGGCATGGCCTCGGCGCGCGACGGCACTACGATGGTGCGTCCGAGCCCGAAAGCCTCGCGGGCCGGCATCGGCGCATGGAAGCGGATGCGCTCGGCCAGTCCGAGCGTCGCGGCCTGCTGGCGGTATTTCGGCAAATCGTCGCCGTCGCCGACCATCTCGGCCGTCACCGGCCGGCCGGCGCGGATCTCCACCTGGGCGAGCGCGTCGATGAAGAGGTCAGGCCCCTTCAGGTCGCGCATCATGCCGATATAGAGGAAATCGGCCGAGTCGGCCTTGAGGGGGACAGGCTCGAATTCAGCCGCGCGCAGGCCGTTGTAGACCAGCGCGTTGGGGATCGGCGGCTCGCCGACCTTCTTGCGGTAGGCGCGCCGCTCGTAGTCGGAGACGAACAAAAGGTGGTCGGTAAAGCCTCCCATCAGCCGCTCCAGCAGGAAGAAGACCTTCCCGGTCGCGGTGTTCTCGTCATAGTGGAGGCTGCCGCCATGCGGCGAATAGAGGCGGGCTACGCGAGACCTTGAAACCCGCAACAGTGAGCCGAACAGACGCGCATAGACGCCACCCTTGGCGCCATGGCCATGCAGGACGTTCGGCTGCAATTCCTTGATGATCTTGAAGGTTCTCCATGCCGCGGCGACGTCGCCGGGGCCGATGTGGCGCTGCATCGGCGTGCGGTGGACGCCGAGTTCGAGCCGGTCGGACATGGCCGTGAACAGGCGTTCCTCGAAGGCACCGCCGGTGGTCGAATCGCAGACGATGCCGACCTTGTGTCCGGCGGCGACCTGCGCCTCGGTGAGGTCGCGCACATGGCGGAAGATGCCGCCGACCGGCGAGCGGAAGCAGTGGACGATCCGCAGGGGAGGGGTCACGGTCACCGCCGCCGCCCGGTCGCTCAGAACAGCCGTTCGCGCACGTAGATCGTGTCGCCCGGCATCAGCGGATCGGAGGTGACGACGCGGCCGGTCATGACTTTTCCGTTGATGTCGCGGGTAATGTCGACGCTGTTCTGGTTGGCGCGGGGGGTGAAGCCGCCGGCCATGGCGACCGCCTTCTGCACGGTGAGGCCCGGCACGTAGGAATACTGGCCGGCCGCCCCGACCTCGCCCATCACGAAGATCGGCCGGTACTGGTCGACCTCCACCGATACGTCGGGGTCGCGCAGGTAGCCTTCGCGCAATCGGGCGGCGATGTCGCCCTCCAGCTGCTGCACGGTGCGCCCGCGCGCCGGCACCGAGCCGACGAGCGGGAAGGCGACGTAGCCAGCGGAGTCGACGTTGTAGGTGTTGGTCAGGCTTTCCTGCTCGAACACGGTGACGCGGACGCGGTCGCCGGCGCCGAGCCGGTAGGGCTGGTTGAGGGCCGCGTGAAAGGCCTCCGGTGCCGGCCGGTAGCCCGAGCACCCGCCCAAGGCCGTCGCCAGCGCCAGTGCGGATAGGATGGAGGCCCAGGTCTTCATGCCGGCGGACTGCCCTTCATGAGCGCCCCATGGTCCGGCGCGTTCGATGTCCGCCGTTATCGAATGATTAGGGTTAACACCGCGTAAAAGGCTTCGGCGATCTTGTTTCCCGGCGGGCCGCGGCCGAAGCCGGGTTAGTGCCGGGCAAGCCTTCTTAACGGCTGAGTTACCATAGTTGTTTACGGTCGGCGCGACGCAAAGCCGGAGTTGCGCGTATGTCAGCCATGAGTTCGACCGCAAGCGACGTCGACGTCGACCTCGGACGACTTTTCGCCAGCCTGTTGCGGGACTGGAAGCGCATCCTCGTGGTCGCCGTCGCCCTGTCGGCGCTTGCCTTCGCGCTGGCCTCGATCGCCACGCCCCACTACAAGGCCGAAACGCGTCTTCTCATCGAGGCGCGGGAATCGGTCTTCACCCGGCCGCAGGGCGAGAACGCCGACAGCCGACCCATGCTCGACGAGGAGGGGGTCGCCAGCCAGGTCGAGATGATCACCTCCAACGACATCCTCAAGGACATCGCCCGGAAATTCGACCTCGCCAGCCTGCCGGAGTTCGAGAAGGCGATCAATCCGTCGCTGCTCGGGCGCCTGCTGATCATGGTCGGGCTGAAGAGCGACACGTCCGGCGTGCCGGCGGAGGAGCGGGTGCTGGAAGCCTTCCGCGAGAAGCTGTCGGTGTACCGGGTGGAGAAGTCGCGCGTCATCGCCATCGAGTTCTCGTCGGAGGACCCCAGGCTCGCCGCCGAGATCCCCAACGCCATCGCCGACGCCTATCTCGCCTTCAGCCGCGACGCCAAGCAGCAGTCCAACTCCGCCGCCACCGAGTGGCTGGAGCCGGAAATCCAGGCGCTGACGGCCCGCGTCAAGGAGGCGGAGGCGCGCGTCGCCGCGTTCCGCTCGCAGTCCGACCTGCTCGTCGGCCAGAACAATTCGGCGCTGGCCACCCAGCAGCTTTCCGAGCTGTCGACCGAGCTGTCGCGCACCCGCGCCAACCGTGCGGCCGCGGAAGCCAACGCCGAAAGCGTCCGCCTCGCCATCGAGAGCGGCGGATCGCTCGACGCCTTTCCCGACGTGCTGTCCTCCGACCTGATCCAGCGGCTGCGCGAGCGGGAGGTACAGCTCAGGGCCGACGTGGCCGACCTGTCGACGACCCTGCTCGACAACCATCCGCGCATCCGCGCCATGCGCGCCCAGCTCGCCGATCTCGACCGCCAGGTCACCGCCGAGGCCGGCAAGATCCTGCAAAGCCTGCGCAAGACGGCCGATTCCGCCAAGCTGCGCGAGGATCAGCTGGTAGCCGATCTCAATCGCCTCAAGGCCGAATCCTCGCGGGTCGGCGAGAAGGAGGTGGAACTGCGCGCCTTGGAGCGCGAGGCCGCCGCGCAGCGCGACCTGCTGGAATCCTACCTCGCCCGCTATCGCGAGGCGGCGTCGCGCCGCGACGGCAACTATCTGCCGGTGGACGCGCGGGTTTTTTCCCCGGCCCTGGTTCCGCTCGAGCCCTATTTCCCCAAGGTGATCCCGATCGCCGGCGCCACCTTCGCCGCATCGCTGCTGCTCATGAGCATCGGCGTGCTGCTGCGCGAACTGTTCTCGGGTCGCGCCATGCGGCCGGCCGAGGGAAGGCTGGTGGAGCCGGTCGACGAAGTGCGCATGCCCGAGCCGCCGGTCGGGGAGGGGAGCATGGCGTTGTCCGGCACCGCCGAAGCGCCGGACGACGACGAGATGTCGGTCGCGGCGGCGGCCGAAAGGCTGGTCGCCGGCGGGGCGTCGCGGGCGCTGTTCATTTCGCCCGAAGGCGACGAGGCGGCAGCGAGCGCCGTCCTGGTGGCGCGCGCGGTGGCGGATGCCGGTCTGCGCGTGCTGCTCATCGACCTGACCCGTACCGGCGCCGCGTCGCGGCCGATGCTGGACGGCGAGGAATTGCCGGGTATCACCGACCTGCTCGCCGGCACGGCCGAATTCGTCGACGCCATCCACGCTGACCGCTATTCCGACTGCCACGTCATTCCTGTGGGCGAAGCTGACCAGCGCCAGGCCATGCGGGCGGTCGAGCGGCTTCCGGCCATCGTCGACACGCTGGGCGCCGCCTACGATGTCGTCATCATCGAGTGCGGGCCGGCCGGGGCAGCCAGCATCCGCCGGCTGGTTTCGGAAGGCACGGAAATCCTGGTAAGTGCGCTCGAACCGGTCGAGGAGGTGCTGCGCGCCCGCGACGACCTCGCCTCAAGCTACGACGGCCTGACCCTGGTGACGCCCGGCGATCATCTTTTCCCGCTGCCGCCGGATCGCACGGTGGCCGCATAGCATCGCCATTGCGGCGCGCTACTCCTCGGCCGGGCCGGCATCGGCCTTGTTGCCGACTGCCCGCCGCCGCAATGCCTTGGTCAGCCGCCACACCGTCGGACTGTTCTTGACCCGCGCCTTCATGCCGGCGAACAGTCGCATCATGCCGGCGACCAGCCTGCCTTTCAGGGTCAGCGGCACCAGCACGTCGAGATGCTGGGTCTCGATATCGCACCACAGCCGCTTGTATTGCTCGTCGCCGACGCTGAAGTCGTAGACGGCGAGGCCTTCCTCGCAGGCCTCGCGGATGTTCTCGAAGAACAGGAATTCGCCGGGGCTGGCCTGCGCGACCTCGTCCTCGGCGATCGCTCCGAACTCGCAGATCAGCCGGTCGCCGCAGCGGCTCGACCCGGTGACCGCGCGGGGCACCCCACCCACCTCCAGCGCATGCAGCACAAAGGGCTTCGGCGAGAGCGGCAGCGCCTCGTGGAACAGTTTTCGGAAGAAGGCCTGGACGCTGGGATCGGCGAAGACGTCGACGATGCCGGCCTTGCGGAAGCGGGACGCCTTCATGGCGAAGAACGCTTGCAGCAGCCGGTCCACCTGCTCTTCCGTCTCCGCCTCGATGCGCCGGAAGCCGCCGGCGGCCTCGTATTTGCGCGCCTGCGAGCGGTGCTTCTTGCGCTTGTGCTTGCCGCTTCGCCCGGCGACCAGCCTGGCGAATCCGCCGTCAAGGCCAACGGCGAGCGACAGGTTGGCGCTTTTGAAATGCGGCAAGGCGAGCAGCGGGTTCCTCAGCCCGCCAAGCTCGGGCAGCAGCCGTTCCAGGGCAAGCAGGTCGATATCGGGGCGTGCGCTCCTGACGGCCGCCGCCAGGTCGCGGAACACCCGCGGCTGCGCCGTCGCGAGCCAACTTGCATCGGCGAGGGCGAAATTGCCGTTGGCATGCGTGCCGCCGGGAAAGCGGGCCACCCGGCACGGGCCTTTGCCCACGACTTCGAGCACCAGCGCGAATACCGGCCGGTCGCCTTCCGCCACGATGACGGCGAGCGTATCGGGAGCGACCGCGGCGATCCATGCGCCTGTCCAGGCAGGACTTTGCGGCGGCGCGAAGATACCCGTGTGGGCGAGCGCCGCAAGCACGGCCATCGTCTCGGCGGAAACGGCCTCGGCGCTGATCCGGACAGCCGGGATCGTCGGCCGCGAGGCGGTCAGGGCGGCGCCGGCCGGTCCTGTCGCTCCGAGCGCGGCGTCAACCATCCTTCAATCCTTCGCGCGTAAGCAGGGCGAGAGGCTCCGCGTCGCAGCTTCCCTGGTGCAAAGGCTAGACGCAAAAGGTGAATGAATGCTCGACGCGGGAGAGGCGATCCGGAAGCTGGCGCTCAACCTCGCCAGATATTCCGGGCTCGCCCCGCTGGTGCGTCCGTTCGTCGGCGGTGTCGGCGCCATCCTGATGCTGCATCGCGTCACCGCCAGCCCGGCCCGGCCGCACGGGATGAACCGGCACCTCACCATCGCCCCGGACTTTCTGGACGAGCTGATTACCGGCATGAAGGCGGACGGCTACCGCTTCGTCACCCTGGACGACGCGCTCGGGCACATGGGTGCCGGCGGCGGCAATTTCGCCGTGATGACGGCGGACGACGGCTATCGCGACAATCTCGTCGAAGCCTTGCCGGTCCTGGAGCGCCATGGCGTGCCGATCGCCGTCTATGTCGCGCCGGCGCTGATCGACGGCACGGCATTCCTGTGGTGGGACGTCGTCGAGGAGATCGTCGAGCGCAATGCGCAGGTGAGGGTGCCGACTGCCGCCGGAGAGGTTGTCCTGGATTGCTCGACACCGGCCAAACGCCTGGCGTCGAATGCATGGCTGCACGACCATCTCGGACGGCGGGTGGCGGAAAGGGAAACCCCCGCCTTTCTGAGTGCCCTCGCCAAGCAGCATGGCGTCGATCCGCTCGAGCCGGGCCGCAGATCGCTGATGGACTGGCACGAGATCGGCGAGATGGCCCGGCATCCGCTGGTCACGATCGGCGCGCACACGCTCAATCATCACAATCTGCGTCGCCTCGACGAGGACGAGGCACGCCGCCAGATCGCCGGCGCCGCCGACGTGATCGAGGAGAAGATCGGGCAGCGGCCGCGGCACATGGCCTATCCCTACGGCTACGCCAGCGCGGTGGGCTGCCGCGAGGTGAAACTCGCGCAAGAGGCCGGCTTTGCCTCGGCGGTGACCACCCGGCACGGCGTGCTGCAGGCCGAGCATGCGCGCCACCTGCTTGCGCTGCCGCGCATTTCCGTCAACGGCCGCTACCAGCGCGTCGCGCATATCCGCACCATGCTGTCCGGCGTGACCACGCCGCTCGCCAATGCCGGCAAGATGGTGGTGACGGTCTGACCCGGCTCAGGGTTTCGGCGGCAGCATCATCCATTTGATGATGCCCATGGCCGGCAGGATCCACACCAGCCCCCCCAACAGGAAGAAGGCGAAATGCGCCAGCGGTCCGGATTGCGACAGCTGCGCCACAGCCACGATCGTCGCCACGATCGCATAGACGATGACGAGGGTGACCAGGAGCACGGTCCCGATGAGTTTCTTCAGGCGGATCGGCATTTTCTCTCCTTGCCCGTTCCGATAGTCTGGTGCGGCGGGCAGCGCAACCAGTAGCCGCCCGCGCGACGGCGTGTCGCGCGGCGCGGGCTTGCATGGCATTGACTGCTGGTCCACCACTCGCGGGTTTCTGGAAGCCGGACGTCGACCCATGGCCGCAATAACCGACAGCCGCCCGCCGCTCGCCGAGCGCGACCGCCTGCTGCGCAACCGGGCGCTGGTGCGCGGCTGGCTCTATGTCGTGCTGGTCGTGCTGTTCGCGCTGGTGATGGTGGGCGGCGCTACCCGCATGACCGGCTCGGGCCTGTCGATCACCGAATGGAAGCCGATCCACGGCGTCATCCCGCCTCTCAACCAGACCGAATGGCAGGAGGAGTTCCAGAAGTACCGGCAGATCCCGCAATACGAGCAGATCAACAAGGGCATGACGCTCGACGAGTTCAAGGGCATCTTCTGGTGGGAGTGGGCGCATCGGCTGCTGGCGCGCGGCGTCGGTTTCCTCGTCGCCATCCCGCTCGTCCTGTTCTGGATCTCCGGCCGGCTGGAAAGCCGGCTGAAGCCGCGCCTGTTAGGGCTGCTGGCGCTGGGCGGGCTGCAGGGCTTCATCGGCTGGTGGATGGTCGCCTCCGGCCTGGTCGAGCGCGTGTCCGTCAGCCAGTACCGGCTGGCGACGCATCTGACGCTCGCCTGCATCATCATCATGGCGGTCACCTGGATCGCCCGCGGGCTGGCCGTGCATTCCGAGGCGCCAGCCGGCAGGGGCGTGCGGCGCCTCGCCGGCATCATGGTGCTGCTCGTGCTGGTGCAGATCTATCTCGGCGCCCTGGTCGCCGGCCTGCATGCCGGGCTCTCCTACAACACTTGGCCGCTGATGGACGGCGCCGTCGTTCCCGGCGACCTCTTCGTCGTCGATCCGGCCTGGCGCAATTTCTTCGAGAATCCCAAGACCGTACAATTCGTGCACCGGATGTTCGCCTATGCCCTGCTGGCCGCCGCGCTCTGGCATGCCTTCGCCACGTCGAGGGCGCTGCCGGGGACGACGCATGCGCGGCGCGCCTGGGTTCTGGCGGCGCTCGTGCTCGGTCAGGCGGCGATCGGCGTCGGCACCTTGCTCGCCCAGGCGCACATGCATTGGGCGCTGCTGCACCAGGGGTTTGCCATGGTGGTGCTGATCTTCGCCACCGCCCATTGGCGCGGCTGCGCGGGCAGCTATCCGCTGCCGGGCGAGGCGAGGCTTACAGCCTGACCGCGACCTCGCGGATGGCCCGAGCGATCGCGAGCGTGCGCTGTTCCTCGACGGGTTGGCCGTCCTCCGCGTGCCAGGCGGCGGAGAGGCAGCCATAAGCGAAGGCGTGGTCGAGGATTGCGGCAGGATCCTGCTTCAGCGTCCTCGCGAAAACCGCGGCCATGCGGGCGATCCGCTCCGGATCGAGGCAGAGATCGTCCCTGTCCAGGGGGTTGTAGAAGACGTTGCTGGCGTCGAAGCCGGGGTCGCCGAGCACGCCCTTGGGGTCGATCGCCAGCCAGCCGCGCAGCCCGAACAGGACGTTTTGGTGGTGCAGGTCGCCATGCAGCGGCCGCACCTCCCGCGGATTGGACAAGAGCCGTTCGGCGATATTTGCCGCCTCGACATAGAGGCTCGGCTTGCCGGCGTCGTGATCGATCCTCGCATTCCTGAACAGGCTGCGGAAACGTTCCCTGAGCGGCTGCAGGTCGGCGGGATAGGGGATGTCCGACGGTGAGAGCAGCCGCTCCATCACGTCGGCCACTACCTCGGTGGCGAAGACATCGCCCTTTTCCGCGACATCCTGCGACAGCAGCCGGTCGCCGCCATGCTCGAGCAGCATGCGCTGGCCATCGCGCCCGAGCAGCCGGACCGCGCCTTCGCCGTCTCGCCATGACAGATAGTGAGCGCCGCGCAGCTCGTCCCACACGTCGTTGACCGGCTTCAGGTCCTTGACGATGGCCGGCGTGCCGTCTGCCAGCCGCACCGTCCAGATCCGGCTCGAAAACGTTTCGGTGAGGAGGACTGGCTCGCTGACGTTCCAGCGCAGTGGAAAGACGGGAGAATCCATTCGGTCGTCCATTCTGACAGACCGGCGCCTGCCCGCATCGCCTTGCACGGCGATGGGGCAACGAGCCGGTCGGATCAGCGCATGCTCCAGCGCGACGGGATAGCTCTAGCTTCTCAGCATCAGATCGAGATTCTGCACCGCCGCCCCCGATGCCCCCTTGCCGAGATTGTCGTAGACGGCGACCAGCACCGCCTGAGCCCTGGCATCGTTGGCGAAGACATAGAGCTTCATCTTGTTGGTGTCGTTGTAGCGCTCCGGCTCGAGCTCCGGCACGCGCTCCGTCGCAGCGAAGGGCGCGACCTCGACGTCGCCGCCGTCGATCCCGGCATAGTGGTCGGCGAGCGCGGCATGCAGCTCGGCGCCCGTGGGCACGCGGCCCAGCGTGCCGAGCTGCAGCGGCACCATGGTGATCATGCCTTGCGCGAAATTGCCGACCACCGGCTGCATCAGCGGATCGCGGGAAAGGCCGGCATATGTCTTCAGTTCCGGCACGTGCTTGTGCTGGAAGGTGAGGCCGTAGGGGAAGAATTCGGGCGCGTCCTCGCCCTTGCCCTCATAATCCTCTATCATGGCGCGGCCGCCGCCGGAATAGCCGGAGATGCCGTTCATCGAGACCGGCAGGTCGACCGGCAGCAGGCCGGCCTTGATCAGCGGCCTGAGCGTGGCGATCGGCCCTTGCGGCCAGCAGCCGGGGTTGGCGACGCGCTTCGCCGCGGCGATCGCTTTGCCCTGCTCCTTGTCCATCTCGGCAAAACCGTAAGTCCAGCCGTCGGCGACGCGGTGCGCGGTGGAGGCGTCGATGACGCGGGTGCGATCGTTGCCGATCAGCGACACGCTTTCCTTCGCCGCGTCGTCGGGCAGGCAGAGAATGGCGACGTCGGCGGCATTCAGGAACTCGGCGCGCGCCGACGCATCCTTGCGGCGCTCGAGCGGCACCGAGATGATCTCGAGATCGCCGCGACCTGCCAGCCGCGCGCGGATCTGCAGTCCGGTGGTGCCGTGTTCGCCGTCGATGAAGATTTTGGGTTTCATGCCGCGTCCGTTCAAAATTGTCCGAGAAACCAAGACTATATGCCGGTTCCGTGATTCAGCCCGGCAGCGCCGTTGTTGTTCATGTCGGCGAGCCGGGCTTTCCGCTCCGCCAGCAGGCCGAGATAGTGCTGCGCCACCGTGGAGCCGGCGATCGCCGTTATATCGGCATGGTCGTAGGCCGGTGCAACCTCGACCACATCGGCGCCGACGATGTCGAGTTGGCCGAGCTGGCGCAGAACCGAGAAGATTTTGGCGGAGGACGGCCCGCCGGCCACCGGCGTGCCGGTCCCGGGCGCGAAGGCCGGGTCGAGGCAGTCGATGTCGAAGGTGACATAGGTCTTGTGGCCGCCGGTACGTTCCACGATCGCATAGGCGATGTCGGAGGCGCGCATCTCCTCGACCTCGTGACCGTAGAGGATCTTTATGCCGCAATCCGCCGGCGCGTGGGTGCGGATGCCGATCTGGATGGAGCGGTCGGGGTCGATGATGCCGGCGCGTACCGCGCGCGCCACAAAGGAGCCGTGGTCGATGCGCTTGTCCTCGTCGAACCAGGTGTCCTGGTGCGCGTCGAACTGCACCAGCGCCAGCGGCCCGTGCACCGCCGCATGGGCCTGCAGGAGCGGCCAGGTGACATAATGGTCTCCGCCGAGCGTCAGCAGGAACGCGCCGGATTTCAGGATCTTCGCCGCCTCCCGCTCGATCGTCGCGGGTGTCTTCTGGTGGTTGCCGTAGTCCAGCCGGCAGTCGCCGTAGTCGACCACGGCGAGCTTCTCGAACAGGTCGAGATGGAACGGATATTGCGGGTCGTTGTCGAAGATGGCTGAGGCGCGGCGGATGGCCTGCGGCCCGAAGCGCGCGCCGGGCCGGTTGCTCACGGCCGCGTCGAACGGAATGCCCCAGATCACGGCGTCAGCGCCCTTCAGCGTCTTGGTATAGCGACGGCGCATGAAGGACAGCGCCCCGGCATAGGTCGGGTCGCTCGCCCGCTCGGTGTCGGAGCGGGCGGTGAAGGCGTGATCGATCGCGTTTGAAGGCATGCTTTCCATTCTCCCTCATGTTTCGCGGCGCAAGCTATTGGCGGAATGCGACGCACGCGCAACCGAAAAGATTGGCCGCCGCGCGGCCGGTCGTGCGCCGGCTTCGTTCACGCGGACGTCATGACCGGCAGCTATCTGCCGGGCCGAAAAGGGTCCGGACCGGAGCGAATCGATGCGCCGATCGATCTTTGCCAGCCTGGCGCTCGTCCTGGCTGCCATGACCACCCCGGTTGCCGCCGAAGGCGGCCGGACGCGGGAAATCCTCGAAAGGCTGGAGAAGGCCAACCGCTGGCGCGACCACGTGATGATCGTCGCCCATCGCGGCGGCTGGAAGGAGGACGGCGCCATCCGCTGGGCCGAGAATTCGCGCGCCGGCGTCCGCCATGCCATCGCGCTGGGCGTCGAGATGGTCGAGCTCGACGTCAGGGCCTCGAAGGACGGCGAATACGTGGTCATGCATGATGACGGCCTCGATCGCACCACGACATGCCGGGGCGAGGTCAAGCAACGCACGCTTGCCGAACTCAAGACCTGCCGGCTGGTGATCGAAGGCACCGGCCAGGCGACCGGCGAAGTTGTGCCGACGCTGGCCGAGATGCTGGCGCTGACCAGGGGCGATGTGCTCGTCAACATCGACAACAAGCTCGGCCCCGACCACATCGCCGGCATGATCGCGGTGGCGCGCGGCCTGGGCATGGCCGACGAGGTGATCGTCAAGGAGAACGTCTGGAGCGCCGAACGGCTCGCGGCGATCAGGGCGGCGGTCGGTGCTGCCGGGCCGGATACCCGCTTCATGCCGATCATCGCCGACGACGCGGTGCAGGATCCGCGCTTCATCGAGACCGCGACCGCGGCCTTCGCCGCCGACATCGTCGAAATGGTTGCCTGGCGCGGCGAGCGGCGCCAGCTGTCGGAGAATGCCGGCCCGCTGTTCGGCGCCCGAGCCCGCGCGGTCGCGGTGCGCGGCGACTGGCATCTGTGGGTGAACACCTATCCGATCGTCAACCTGCCGAGCGGCTTCGTCGCCCGCGGCCGCGGCGACGAGCTGGCCGTGCAGGCCGGTTTCCCCGAGGAAGTCTACGGCTACTGGGCTGAGCGCGGCGCCACCGTCATCCAGACCGACGAGCCGAAAGCAGCGATCGAGTGGCTGGAGAGCAACGGCTACCGCATTCCTTATGGCCTGACCAACTGAAGGGCGGGGCAGGGTTTTCGTTGCCGATCGCGACATGCCCGCCGGCTCGGGCCGGAAAGTGCTCGTAACCACGATGCGAAATTGCCGAGGGGCGCGCCCGCATGCGTGCCTGCATGGCCCGAGCCTTGCTTGTCCACTTGATGCCGGGCGGCGCGCGCCGGCCCTTGTGCAGGTATGGCACAGCGGAAGCAGGGTCTTGAATGTCCATTTGAAGGCATGGCCGCGCGATGCGGTCGCGACCTCGCCGGCCGGTGCGGGAGCGGTCCGCTTCGAGGCGCTGGACAGCTGGCGGGGCATCGCCGCCCTGCTGGTCGTGCTGTTCCACGGGCAGATCGTCAGCCATATCCGCGACTTTCCGCTGGTGCGGTCGGGCGAGGCGATGGTCGACTTCTTCTTCGTGCTGTCCGGCTTCGTCATCGCCCACGCCTATTGCGGCCGCATCCGCGACGGCGGCGATTTCGGCAAGTTCGTCTTTCTTCGCCTCGGCCGCCTCTATCCTCTGCATCTGTTCATGTTCGGCCTGTTTCTCGCCTTCGAGGGGATGAAGGCTTTCGTTCCCGGCCTGGGCAATCCGGTCGATCCCGCCTTTTCGGAAGGCAACGCACCGTCGACCATCCCCGCCAACCTGCTGCTCCTGCACGCTCTCAGGCCGGACGGCCTGCTCACCTGGAACACGCCGTCCTGGAGCATCTCGGCGGAGTTCATCGCCTATATCGCCTTCGGCACCGGGGTTCTGCTGCTGCGCCGGCGCGCCGGCTGGATATTCGCGGCGTTGCTCGTCGCCGCCCCGCTGCTGCTTGCCGCCTTCTCCGATCTCGGCATGGGGACGACGGCGCGGATGGGCGCGGTCCGGGCGCTCTACGGCTTTTCGGCCGGGGCACTGCTCTACGTGCTGGCAGGACAACGGATCCTCGCCTCGCGGGCTTCCGCCGGCGGCGCCTCGCGTCCGGACCCGCGCTGGACCTTTGTCGAGCTGGCGCTCGCCGTGGCCGCCCTGTGGATCGCGGTGACGGTGTGGACCACCCCGTTCGCCTACGCCATGCCCGCCGTCTATTGCGGCATCGTCGCCGTCTTCGCCGTCGAGGGCGGCCTCGTCAGCCGACTGCTGAGAATCCGGCCGCTGCTCTTCCTCGGCCTGATCTCCTATTCGCTCTACATGACGCACATGTTCGTGCAGTTGCGCTTTACCAACCTTGCCCGGCTGCTCGACATCGCGGCCGGCACGCATCTGATCACGCAGGTCGGCAAAACCGCGCGCTACGGTGCCGGCATAGACGCCGGCAATCCTTACCTCGGCGACCTGCTGATGCTGGCGATGGTCGCCGCGGTCATCGGCATGAGCTGGATGACCTACCGGCTGATCGAGATGCCGGGGCAAAGGCTGTTCCGCCACTACGCCCGCAAGCGGCGATCCGGGACGGCAGCCGCCTGAGCCGGTTCAAGGCGCGGCGGTTGCGCAGCGAACGGGATCACCCGTTCGGCCAGCGACGCCTGACGGCCTATAAGCATGGAAAAAAATCGGCGTCGATGTCACACTGCCGCTTCCCGTCTCGTCATGGTGTCGTAACCACGAAAGGAACCCACCATGACTGCCAAACTCGATCCTTTTGCCGTAGCCCCTTCGCTGATGAAGAGCTGGATGGGCACCTCGCTCGGCGTCGCCTCCAGCCTGGAGACGAGCCTCGTCCACCTGGTGGAAATCCGTGCCTCGCAGATCAACGGCTGCGCCAACTGCCTCAACATGCACACGGCCGCCGCGCGCGAGAAGGGCGAGACCGAGCAGCGCATCTACCTGCTGTCGGCCTGGCGCGACGCGCCCTGCTGCACCGATCGCGAGCGCGCCGCGCTCGGCTGGACCGAGGCACTGACGCGGCTGTCGGAAGGCCACACGCATGAAGCCGCCTACGAAGCGCTGAAGGCGCAGTTTTCGGAGGAGGAGCAGGTGAAGCTGACGCTGATGATCAACATCATCAACGGCTGGAACCGGCTCGCCATCGGCTTCGGCCTGTTCGTCGACCCGAAAGCGGTCAAGGCGATCCAGGCCAGGGTCGCCGCCTGATGGCGGAGATTGGGCACGCGGACGCGGCGGCGAGCTTCGACCCGCTGCGTCCGAAGCTCATACGCGTCGCCTACCGCATGCTCGGCTCGGTGGCCGACGCCGAGGACGTCGTGCAGGAGGCCTTCATCCGCTGGATGGGGGCCGAGCGCGGCGCGGTGCGCGAGCCGGAGGCGTTCCTGCGCCGCACGGTCACGCGGCTCTGCCTCGACCAGCTCAAGTCGGCGCGCCGCAAGCGCGAGACCTATGTCGGCCCCTGGCTTCCCGATCCCGTCGTCGAGGAGGAGGGAGAAGAGGAGGACGTCACCTTGCCGTTGATGCTGGCGCTGGAACGCCTGTCTCCGCTCGAGCGGGCGGCCTTCCTGCTGCACGATGTCTTCGGCCTGGAGTTCGAGGAGGTCGCCAAGACCATCCGGCGCGACCCGGCCGCCTGCCGGCAACTCGCGACCCGCGCCCGCACCCATGTGCGTGAGGCGCGGCCGCGCTACCAGGTGGACCGGCAGCACGGGACCGAGCTTGCCGAGGCCTTCTTCGCCGCCTCCCGCAGCGGCGACATGAAGGCGCTCGGCGCCATGCTGGCGGCCGATGTCAGCGTCCATGCCGACGGCGGCGGCAAGCGCGCGGCGGCCACGGCGCCGATCTTCGGCTTCGACGCGGTGATGAAGGTGCACGAAGGCCTGGCGGCTCTGTTCCGCGACAACGGCTCGAAGCTCGTCCGTGCGGGCTTCATCAACGGTCTGCCCGGTTTCGTCACGCTGGAGGCCGATGGCGAGCTCCAGACGACGGCGCTCGAAATCGAGAACGGAAAGGTCGCCGCCATCTATGTGGTGCGCAACCCCGACAAGCTGAGGCACCTGCATTAAGCACTTTCCTGCAGGAGTGTGCGGCTGCTTCGCGCCCGGACCGTCTGCGCCCCGCAACGGTCCGGCGCTGCCGACGGATTTCAGTCGCCCGCGGCTTTATCCCGCCATTCCATCTCCAGATAGGTCACGGTCGTGTCGATCACCGCGAAGCCGAGCCGGAGATAGAGCCGCATGGACGGATCGTTGTCGGAGGCGACCTTGAGGCGCACTGGAATGTCGTTGCGCCGGGCCTCCTGCATCAGCGCCGTCATGATGCCGGTGCCGATGCCGCGGCTGCGCAGTTCCGGCACGATCGCCTGGTCGACGATATGGATGACGTCGCCGGGCCGGTTGACGACGATGCGGCCGATCGGCGCCCCGTCGAGCTCGACGATGTCGAAGCGAGCGTTCGGAAACTGGGCGCGGTAGCTTACCGTCTGCGCGTGGAACTGATGGCGCATGATCTGCTGGAACAGGTTCGGATCGAGTGCGACCAGCCGCCATTCCGGCAGTCGCGAGTTGCAGAACAGGTCGAAGCGGAAGGCCTGATCGCCCTCCCGCTCGGGCCGCAATTGCAGTCTGCCCAGCGGGGAGGCGACATCGACGACGTCATGCATCGGAAAAATTCCTCAACGAAACCGGCCGCGGGCAGGCGGTCGTTTACAAGCGATCACACCTCCGATCATACTGCCCCCAGGCCGGGAGGAGGAGAGAAACGCGTCATGACAGAGCCGCTATCGCCCGCGGACATCACCGCCGACCACTTCCGGCCGCATATCGACAAGGATTTCCGCATTCCGGGCTGGCCTCACCCGATGACGCTGACCGCCGTCGAAGCCCGCCGGCTTGAGGAATGGGAGCGCAACATCGGGCTGCGCGAGCCGTTCAGCCTGGTGTTCCGGGGACCGCCGGGCACCGTCATCGGCGAGGGTTTCTATACGATCGGGCTGGAGGGCGGACCGTCGTTCAACCTTCATTTGATGCCGGTCCATACCGTCCAGTCCGGTCAGCAGAACTATCAGGCGGCTTTCAACTGACGGACCAGCCAGTTGCCGACAGCCGTGCCAAGACGGCCCGCAAAGCAATTCCGGTCCGCCCGTTCGATCTTCGCAGAGCCGCATCCGCACCGCATGTCGAAGACACCGGTCGTGCCGCGTGCCGCTCCTCCTTCCGGGCCGAACGGTCTTGCCCGGCAAACTCAGTTGCGTGATGGAAAGATGCCCTGCAGCGCGATGACGAAGTTGAGCACCAGGTAGGGCATCATGTTGGTGTGCGCCTGGCTGCCGCCGGCATTGCTGACGGCTTGCGGCGCCATCGCATTGAGCGAGGCAGGCGGCCCATAGAGGCTGACGGCGGCGGTCTGGCCGCTCTGCAGCGAGGCGTTGCCCTGGGCCAGCACCTTCGTGCTGGCCGGCGTCGCGTTGGCCGTCGTGGCTGCCGGCAGCTCGTTGCGGCCCATGAACGCGTGCGTATGCGCCGGCATTTGCTGCGGCGTCACCGTGACGCTCGTCGAGCCCGCCGCATCGCCGAGCGTGTGTCCGTCGCCCATGTGGATCGGCGACCGGCCCCTGAGATTCGGCAAGGCGAAAGTGACGCGTCCGTCGCCCCCATAGGTGGTGCCGAGCAGGGAGAACAGGGCCTGGTTCTGGTTGATCGGCAACAGCTGGCCGTTGCAGAACGCCCATCCCTTCGGCGGGAAGTTGAAGGAGACGATCTTGATCTCGGAGAGGAAGGGCTCGGCCATGACGCCTGGTTCCTTGGGTTGCGAGGCGGCGCGGCGCCTCGGTGCGATGTCACTAGGGCATTTCCGTTTTTCCTCGAATCAACGGATTTGCTCTATCTCCTTGTTTTTCCGCAATTCCGGACGCAAAACCGCTGCACGCTTTTGCTGGAATTGCCTTAGGGCCGCTGCGGGAAGATGCCTTGCAGGGCGATGCAGTAGTTCAGCGTCAGATAGGGCTGCATGTTCGGGTGCGGCAGGTTGCCCCCCGCGATGCTGAGCGCCTGGAACGCGAAGGTCGTATCCGGCGGATTGGTCGTGTAGGTCGCGATCCGTCCGCTTTCGCTGCCCGAATCCCAGGCGCCCTTGGCGAATTGCTGGCCGGTCGGAGTGCCCGACGCGGCGTCGTTGTTGCTCGTCATGAAATTATGCGAATGCGCCGGCATCTCCGACGACAGCAGGGTGATCGACTGGGTCCCGCCCTCTTCTCCCAGGAAGCGTTCGCTCAGGCCTGATCCCTGGCCCGGCTGCATCGCCGCGCAACCTTCCAGGTTCGGAAGCGCGAAAGTCGACTTGCCGTCGCCGCCATAGGTGGTGCCCAGCAGCGCGAACAGCGCCGTATTCTGCGAGATGGGCATCAGCTGCCCGTTGCAAAAGGCCCAGCCTTTCGGCGGAAAATTGAACGGAAAGATGCGGATTTCGGCGACGAACTGGTCTGACATTGCGGTCTCCGGAGAGAACAGGGATCGGATACGCAGGCCGCGCCGGCCCGCTATGTCTGGCTCGGAAACACCCCGTACATCGAGATGATGTAGTTGATGCACAGGTACGGTTGCATGTTCTCGTGCGGCTGGCTGCCTCCCGTCGGGGCGATGCTCGCCGGGCTCAGCGGCACCTGCGGGGGGTCGGTGCCGAACAGCAGCGGATTGACCACGCTCGGCGGAGCGGCCGGCAGCGCGATGACCTGGCCGGCGGGCGAGGGCGAGGTGGCGCTGCTCGTGCTGGCGACGGGAGGATGGGAATGGATCGGGATCTGCTGGGTTGTCAGGGTGACGCTTTCCACGCCGTCCATCTCGCCGAGCTGATAGGTGGTGCCGTCGGGACCTGTCCCCATGTGGATGGGCACCCGGCTCGCCAGGTTGGGCAGGTCGAAGGTTTCCTGGCCGTCGCCACCATAGGTCGTGCCGATCAGCTGGAACAGCACCTCGTATTCGCTGATCGACACGGTCTGGCCCTGGCAGAACAGCCATCCGGCTGGCGCGAAGTTGCCCGCGAAAATGCGGATTTCACCAACGTATGGTGCCATGACATCCCCCCACAGGCATTGTCGGCCGCACAAGCGAAGCTGTTGTCAACGTATAACAAGGCTCTTGCAGTGGTCAATCCACTCATTTCAGCGAAAGAAACATGCCGATAGATATAACTGGGGAGACAGGCCGAAACTTATCGGGATAAACTCTCGGTTTAGCTCGGTTGTTGATTGTCATTCGCAGGACGGTTTATCAAGCCATGGAAATCTCTGCCGATCTTGTGCCGTAAAGACTCGAATGGATCAATCCAAAAAAAAGAACGGCCCCGAGTAGATCGAACGCGATGCAAAATTACTCGAGCGAAAGCATTTCAGCGGATGTTTTACTTAATTGGATGTAGGCGCCGCGGAGCTGGGGCGACAACTTTTCCTTGTACACTCCTCCGGATGTGAATAGGATCGCTGTCGAATTGGCCGCCGGCGTCGCGCCGACATTGCATCATGGCCCAGACGACGCGGCAGGGGTAAGGGCGCCGCGCGCTCCCGCCGGCCTTTCAGGGGGGATACTCAGATGCCTGCTGGCGATATCGCCGTCATTGCCTATAACACCGGGCAGAGCGACGGCACGGGAAACCCGCCGACGGCCGACGCGCTGCGCTTCGTCGCGATGACCGACCTGGCGGCCGGCACCGTCATCCACTTCTCCGACCGCGCCTGGAACGGCTCTGCCTTCGTCGCCGGCGGCGGCGACGGCGTCGCCACCTACACCGTGCCCGCCGGCGGACTGGCCGCCGGCACCACGGTCAATCTGACCGGCGCGGCGCTCGGCTCGCTCAATCCCGAGGAGGCCGGCGACACGATCTATGCCTATCAGGGCACCGCCGACGCGCCGACCAGCTTCCTCTTCGCCATCGAGATCGGCGACGGCAACACCACCTTCAACGGCAACCTGACCGGCACCGGCCTGACGACTGGCCTCAACGCCGTGGCGGTCGGCCTCGACAGCGCCTCCTATCACGGCCCGACCACCGAGCCCTTCGCGCATTTCTTCAACGGCAAGTCGCTGATCCAGAACGTCGCCGATTTCAGCAACTGGGAGGGCGACAACCGGGGCGGCCAGAACCCGCTCGACCAGGTCGACAACACGGGCCCCTATTTCAAGGCGTCCGATCTCAGCATCTGGGGCACGGCCACGGGCGGCGGCGACGCGATCTGGAGCGTCCAGGGGGACTCGACCGTCAATTCGGGCACGACCGGCTTCAATCTCAACTTCCTGATGACGCTCGACAACGAGGACCTTGCCGACACCGTGGTCGCGCCGAGGGACATCCAGTTCGACACCGCCCGCGGCCTGTTCTTCATCATCGATTCCAACGTCAGCGGCACCAACCGCATCCTCCAGGGTAATATTTCCGACCTGCTCGGCAATCCCGGCACCGCGCCGGCGATGACCACGCTCTACACCAGCAACCAGGCGCCCGGGACCGAAGCGTTCATACGCGACATGGAGATCGACCCCGACAGCGGCATCATCTATTTCACCCACGGCCAGCGCTTCGAAAAGATCGTCTACAACACCGCCGGCCAGACCTCGACCGTCCTGGCGCAGCTCGGCGGCACCGGCAGCGGCAATCCCAACGGCACGGCCAACAGCGGCTTCGTCGACGACTTCGCCATCAACTTCGCCACCGGCGACGTCTACATGACCGTGCACCGGGTGGTGGCCGCCCAGGACGGCGACTCCGTCACGCGCAACTTCATCTACAAGATCAGCGGGCTCGATCCGTCCGACGGCACCAAGGCTTTTTCGTGGGGCGGGGGCAATATCACCACCCTGAACTTCAGCCCGGATGACGACGACGTCGTTCATCCGACGGACATTTTCGGCGAGGCGTTTCCGCAGGAGAAGGGCACGGTGGAGGGCGTGGCGCTCAGCGCCGACGGCAACACGCTCTACTTCACCACCGCCAGCATCCTGTGGGACCATGACGGCGACGGCGGCTTCGCCGGCGACGGCGATCCCGGCACCACCGATCCCCTGCTGCAGATGGGCGGCATCTACAGCTATGCGCTGACCGGCAACCCCACGGGTACCTATACCCTCATCTACCAGCAGGTCGCCGGCAGTGGCCCGCAGGGCCTGCTCGACGACTTGGAGGTCGATTCCGTCACCGGCTATCTCTACTTCACCGACTTCACGGGCAAGCAGATGGGCGCCACCAACCCGCCGGGCGACGAGGGCATCTGGCGGATCGCCACCAACGGAACGGGCCTGACCTTCTTCCAGGGCGTCAACAACGTGAATTCATTGGCGCCGGGCAATATCGTCCTCAACCGCGCGCCGATCGTCCTCAGTTCGAGCGAAGCGACGCCGACGGCGACCGAGGCCGCCGGCGCCGGCTCGGGGCTGTCCGCCACCGTGCAGCCCTTCCTCTCGCTCAACGTCAGCGACTTCGAGACCGCCGACCAGACCAACCAGCTGAACGGCGCGGTGATCCGCGTCTCCGGCAATTTCCTGGCGGGCGACCGGCTGTCGATCAACGGCTTGACCAGCGGCACGCTGGATTTCGGCGCCCAGGACATCACCTACAGCTACAACGCCGCGACCGGCGCCATGGTGCTTAGCGGCGCCAGCACTTTCGACAACTACGAAGCCGCGATCGCGCTCGTCCGCTATCAGGCCAGCGGCGACAACCCCACCGATTACGGCACCAAGGGATCGCGCACCATCGCCTGGTCGGTTAGCGACGGCCTCAACCAGAGCGAGGAGGTCGACACCACCGTCACCGTGGTAGGCGTCAACGACGCTCCGGTGAACACGCTGCCGGGCGTGGTCCCCGCGGCCGACGAGGACACAGGACTGTCTATCACCGGCATTTCGGTGGCGGATGTCGACGCCGATCCGGCCAGCCACAACGTCACCGTGACGCTCGACGTCGACAACGGCACGCTCGACATCCTGACCGACGTGGTCGGCGGCGTGACGGCCGGCCAGGTCAGCGGCGACAACAGTTCGACCATCACCATCACTGCCACCCAGAACCAGATCAACACCACGCTCGCCGCCCTCAATGGACTGGTTTACAAGGGCAACCTCAATTTCAACGGCGCCGACACGCTGACCGTCACCACCAACGACAACGGCAGCAGCGGCACCGATCCCGGCCTCACCGGGACCGGAACGTCGGAGCAGGACGGCGACCAGCGCGGCATCACCGTCAACGCCGTCAACGATGCGCCCGCGCTGACCGGGCTCGGCGGCACCGTCGCCACGGACGAGCAGACCGCCGTGTCGCTCGACACGGACGCGCTCATTGCCGACGTCGATCTCGACCCGCTCAACGGCGGCAATGGCAGCTATGCCGGGGCAAGCCTGGTGCTGGCGCGCCAGGGCGGCGCCAGCGGCGAGGACGATTTCGGCTTCGACACCGGCGGCGCGCTGTTCACCGTCAGCGGCAGCGACCTGCAGGCCGGCGGTCAGACCTTCGCCACCTTCGCCGTCAGCGGCGGCACGCTGACCGTCACCTTCACCGGTTCCGGCACCGCCGCCACCGGCGCGCTGGTGGACGACGTGCTGCGCCATATCACCTACACCAACACCAGCGACACGCCGCCGGCCAGCGTGGTGATCGACTACACCTTCAACGACGGCAGCCCGGGCAACGGCCAGGGCAGCGGCGCCACGGCGACCGCCACCGGCAGCACCACTGTCGACATCACGGCGGTCGACGACATCGGCGTCGCCCAGGACGACAGCTTCGCGACCGACGAAGCGACAGCGATCACCACCGGCAACGTGTTTTCCAGCAACGGCTCCGGCGCCGACACCGATCCGGATTCGACACTTGCGGTGGCCAAGGTGAACGGCGTCGCCCTCGATGTCGGCACGCAGATCACGCTGGCGTCCGGCGCGCTGCTGACGCTGAACGCCGACGGCACCTTCATCTACAATCCCAACGGCGCCTTCGACGACCTGCCGGCTTCCGGCTCGGGCGCCTCCAACCTCCTGCGCGACGACAGTTTCACCTATGAGTTGGCCGACGGCGACACCGCGACCGTCACCGTCACCGTCAGCGGGCTCGACAGTTCCGACACGCTGCTCGGCACGGCCGGCGCCGACAGTCTTTCCGGCGGCATCCTCGACGACATCCTCGACGGCGGGACGGGAGACGACGTGATGGACGGCGGCACCGGCGACGACCTGTTCAAGGTCGACAGCGCCGCCGACCAGGTTATCGAGCTTTCGGGCGGCGGCACCGACACCGTGCAGAGCACGGTCAGCTACGCGCTGGCCGCCGGCGGCGAGGTCGAGTTGCTGCAGACCGCCGACGCCGCCGGCACAACCGCCATCAACCTGCGCGGCAACGCACTGCAGCAAACCATCACCGGCAATGACGGCGCCAACATCCTGCACGACGGCGGCACCGGGCCGCTCCCCAACGACGGCGTGCCCGACACGCTGATCGGCAATGACGGCAACGACACCTACATCGTCTATGCCGCCGCCGCCCTGATCGTCGAGATCGCCGGCGAAGGCCACGACCGCCTCGCCGCCGGCGTCGATTTCGTGCTGGCCGCCGGCGTCAGCGTCGAATACCTCAACACCACCTCGCTCACAGCCACCTCCGCCGTCGACCTCACCGGCAACGAAATCCGCCAGTGGGTGCGCGGCAACAACGGCGACAACGTGCTCGACGGCGGCGGCGGCATCGACACGCTGTTCGGCATGGGCGGCGCCGACGCCTTCCGCTTCTCCACCGCGCTGGGAGCCGGCAATGTCGACCGCATCGCCGACTTCAGCGTTGCCGACGATTCCATCCATCTCGACGACGCCATCTTCACGGCGCTGACCACGCTGGGCACGCTCGACGCCTCGGCCTTCAAGGACATCGCGCTCGCAGCCAGGGACGCCGACGACCGCATCCTCTATAACTCCACCACCGGCTCGCTGTTCTACGACGCCGACGGCTCGGCCAGCGCCTTCGCCCCCGTGAAGTTCGCCGCGCTGTCGCCCGGCCTCGCGCTGTCGGCCGCCGACTTCGTGGTGGTCTGACGCGCATACCCCCATGGATCGATCCGCCTCGGCGGATCGACGGCGGCTGGTCGATGGAGAGATAAACGTAAGTGCCGGTTCTGGTGAAGATTTCGGCTGATCAGGTTAGCCCACCCGTTCCGACCGCTCGGCGCGCGCCAGCCCGTGGGCGACCAGCCGGTCGATGACCTCGCAATAGCCTATGCCGCTCGCCGCCATCGCCTTGGCATACATGCTGATGTCGGTGAAGCCGGGGATGGTGTTGAGCTCGTTGATGAGGAAGCGCATGTCGGGCGTCAGGAAGAAGTCGACGCGTGCCATGCCGTCGCAGCCGACCGCCCGGAAGGCCTGTGCAGCGGTGGCGCGGATCTCGCTTTCGACGTCTTCCGGCAGTTCGGCCGGCACCTTCAGGGCCGCGCCGTTCTCGTCGATATATTTGGCGTCGTAGCTGTAGAAGCCGTGGCTTTCCGCCGGCACTATCTCGCCGGGACGCGAGACGAACAGGCCGCCTTGCGGATCCTCCAGCACGCTGCATTCGATCTCGCGGCCACGGATGAACTCTTCGGCCAGAAGCTTGCGGTCGTGCCGAAAACCCTCGGCAAGTGCCGCCTCGTACTCCGCTTCGGTCGAGACCTTGCTGACGCCGACGGAAGAGCCCTGCCGTGCCGGCTTCACGAACAGCGGCAGCCCGAGCGCGCGCTCCAGCTCCGCGAAGGCCGGCGCGGCGCCCTGGCCGATGGTGACCGACCGTGCGGAGGGCAGGCCGGCCTCGTTCAGCAGCCGCTTGGCGATGTCCTTGTCGAGCGCTGTCGCCGAGCCGAGTATGCCGCAGCCGGCCAGCGGCACCATCGCCACTTCGGCCAGGCCCTGCACGGCGCCGTCCTCGCCATGCAGGCCGTGCAGCACGGGGAACAGGATGTCGATCTCGGGCAATTCGTAAGGCGCTCCGTCGGCCGGGATCGCCAGCGCACGTCCCCGACCGCCCGGCACCAGGCAGATTTCGGTCCCGCCCGACGGTTTTGCCGGAGCGCCATCCTCGAGGCTGCTCAGCAGCCATCGCCCGTCGCGAGTGACGAAGACCGGCACCGGATCGTATTTTCCGGGATCCAGTGCGCCCATGACATTGGTTGCCGAAAGCACCGAGACGTCATGCTCGGCGGAACGGCCGCCGAACAGCACGGCGATGCGCAGTCTGGTCGCAGAAGTGGTCATCGGAGCTCCGTGAATCGGCGGCGAAAGCGGGAAATTGCCTTCCATTTACAGCAAATGTCGCCGTAATCGTGTCTTTCAGCACGCGTTTCCAACAAAAAAGCCCCGGCGAACCGGGGCTTTTTGCGCAGCCGAAACGGCGTGCGTTTGTACGAAAAAATCAGCGCTTCGAGAACTGGAAGCTGCGGCGGGCCTTCGCCTTGCCGTACTTCTTGCGCTCGACCACGCGGCTGTCGCGGGTGAGGAAGCCGCCCTTCTTGAGCACGGGGCGCAGGCCCGGCTCGTAATAGGTCAGCGCCTTGGAGATGCCGTGGCGCACCGCGCCCGCCTGGCCCGACAGGCCGCCGCCGGAAACGGTGGCGATGACGTCGAACTGGCCGGCACGATTGGTGGCGACGATCGGCTGCTGCAGGATCATCTGCAGCACGGGCCGCGCGAAATAGGCGCCGAATTCCTTGTCGTTGACGGTGATCTTGCCGGAGCCGGGCTTCACCCAGACGCGGGCGATCGCGTCCTTGCGCTTGCCGGTGGCATAGGCGCGGCCCTGCTTGTCCAGCTTCTGGACGTGCACCGGAGCGGCGGGCTGCGGCGTTGCTGCCACCGTGCCGAGGTCTGCGAGCGAGTTGAGCTCAGCCATGATCAGGAAACCTTCTTGTTCTTGCTGTTCAGCGCGCCGACGTCGAGCGTCTCGGGCTGCTGGGCTGCGTGCGGGTGCTCGGCGCCACCATAGACGCGGAGGTTCTTCATCTGGCGACGGCCGAGCGGGCCGCGCGGGATCATGCGCTCGACGGCCTTTTCCAGCACGCGCTCGGGGAAGCGGCCTTCCAGGAGCTGGCGCGCGGTGCGCTCCTTGACGCCGCCGGGATGGCCGGTGTGCCAGTAATAGACCTTGTCGGTGTATTTCTTGCCGGTGAGCGCGACCTTGTCGGCATTGATGATGATGACGTTGTCGCCGTCATCGACATGCGGGGTGAAGGTCGGCTTGTGCTTGCCGCGCAGGCGGTTGGCGACGATGGAGGCGAGACGGCCGACGACGAGACCCTCGGCGTCGATCAGCACCCACTTCTTCACCACTTCCGCGGGCTTCTGCGAAAAGGTCTTCATTGTGTCTGCTTTCGTTTGGACCTTCCGGAGAAGGCGTTTCTTGTTGCTTGCTTTGGCGGCTTGCCGCCAAAAATGAAACGGCGGCCGCAAGGCCGCTGCTTTCGCCGTGGTCTATAGGCGAGGGACATCGCGCCGTCAAGCGATGCGATGCCGGCAATGCCGGGAAATTGCCAAGGAAATCAGAGCGATGGGCATATGGTATTATTTTACCGCGCCGCCTTCGGGTAAGCGGTTGCCGCTGGAAGCGCCGCCGCCAGGCTCGACCTCCTCGACGACATCCCTGGCGGCTTGCTCGCCGCTTGCCTCGATGGCTGCGGCCAGTTCGACGCTCTCCATCGGCTTCGGGTCGCTGGAGACGAGCCATTCGGCGAAGGACAAAGGCGACCAGCCGCCTGCCAGGACGGGGGGTGTCAGCGGCCGTGGCGGCGCCACCGGCTTCGGCGGCCGCACCGGGCTGACGGCACGCACCACGTTGACGGGCCGGAGCGGGCGGCCGAAACCGCGCAGCGGCTCGGCCGGGTTCCAGGCGACGGGCCTGCCGTCGACATCGAAGACATGCGCCCCGATCACCGGGCCGATCCAGCGGCCGGAGCGCGCCGACCGGGCATGGCCGCTCGCCAGGAAGGCGACATAGGTCATCTCGGCATCGAACAGGAATTTCCGCGGCTGCATCCAGCCGACGAGATCGCAGCCGGGGGAGAAGAGGGGCGTGAGCATGTCGGGTTTTCGCGATAGCGTCGGCCTGTCGTCCGGAACGGACCTTACCAGAAAAGTCACCGCTTCGGCGGAATCGAGTACGTTCCCGTCGCATGAGCCACCGTCTGGCCGCCGGCGACGATGTCGATGTCGAACACCATAAGGCTTTTTCCCAGCTTCAGGATGCGGCAGTGGCCGTCGACCAGCCCAGCCGGCGCCTTGCGCATGAAGTTGATATTGAGGCTGGTCGTCACCGACAGGGCGTCCGGTCCGGCATGCGACAGCACGCAGACATAGCCGCCTATGTCGGCCAGCGTGAACAGCGACGGTCCCGACACCGTGTTGCCCGGCCGCAGATGCCGCTCGTCTGCATTGAGCCGGACCGTGCAGCCGCCCGGAAAGACCTCGACCGCCTCGTAGAAGCGGTAATCCCGGTTGAGCTGCGGATAAGCCGAGGCGAGAAGGGCGTTCACGTCCTCCGTCGTCATCACCGGCTTGAGATCGTCCTGCGCCGGCATTTTTCCTCCCTCGTCCGACGTTTCCGCATCTGCCGTTTGGCCGCGGCGCCGCCAGAAAACACCGTCCACCCCTGTCATTCAACCCGCCACATGCTATCTGATGGCTGAGGCAGGTTGTTCGCCGAGGAGTGGAAAGCGCATGGCCGAGATCGTCGCCATCCGGCAGACCGTGGCAGAAGGCCCGGTTGCCGTCCATCTGGAGCAGGGCATCCTGCGGCTGACGCTGTGCAACCCTCCGGCCAATGCCCTGTCGCTTGCGCTCATGGCCGCGCTTCAGGCCGAGATCGACCGGGCCCGCGACGACGCGTCCGTCCGCGTGGTGGTGATCGCGGCGGGCGGAAAGGTGTTTTGCGCCGGCCACGACCTCAAGGAGATGACGGCGCGCCGCGCTGATCCGGACCGGGGCAGGGCCTTCTTCGAGAAGACCATGGCCGCCTGCGCCACGCTGATGCAGTCGATCGTGCGCTGCCCCAAGCCGGTGATCGCCGAGGTCGACGGCGTCGCCACCGCCGCCGGCTGCCAGTTCGTCGCCTCCTGCGACCTGGCGATCGCCACCGACCATGCCAGCTTCGCCACGCCGGGCGTCAACATCGGCCTGTTCTGCTCCACCCCGATGGTGGCGCTGTCGCGCAACGTGTCGCGCAAGCAGGCGATGGAGATGCTTCTGACCGGCGAGAGCATTGATGCGGCGACCGCTCGGGAGTTCGGGCTGGTGAACCGGGTGGTGCCGCGTGAGTACTTGACTCAGGTTGTGACCAAATACGCGCAAACCATTGCTTCCAAATCGCCTTTGACGCTGAAGATTGGCAAGGAGGCGTTTTATCAGCAGGCCGAGATGGGCCTGGCCGAGGCTTATGACCACACGGCCCGCGTCATGGTGGAGAACATGCTGGCGCGCGATGCCGAGGAGGGCATCGGCGCCTTCATCGGCAAACGTGAGCCGAAATGGACGGGGGACTAGGAATGGAACCACGCATCTCCATCATCACCATCGCGGTCGAGGATCTCGACCGTGAGGCGGCCTTCTACGAGGCGATGGGGCTGAAGCGGCATCGCATCCAGGACGGCGTCGCGTTCTTCCAGATGGGTGGAGCGATCCTCGGGCTGTTCCCACGGACCAGTGCCGAAGAGGACGCGGGCATCCGCTTCGGCAGCGGCGTCCCAAAAGTCTATCTCGCCTACAACACGCGCTCCGACGCGGAGGTGGATGCGGTGCTTGCCGAGGCCGAGAAGGCCGGCGGCAAAATCGTCAAGCCGGCCGGCCGCGCCTTCTGGGGCGGCTGGTACGGCTATTTCGCCGATCCGGAGGGCAATCTCTGGGAAGTCGCGCACAATCCCGACTTCCCGATTGACGCCGATGGGCGCATCTCGCTGCCGCAATAACGGAGCGCGCCGGTCGCATGGCCTACCGCAAGCAACTGACGCGGCTGAAGGCGCCTTATCTCAAACGCATCCTGCTGGAGCCGGAGCGGATCGGCGACAGGGAACGCTATCCGTTCGACCTGCCGATCTTCCGCGACGGCTTCGATCTGGAGTTCACAACCGCCATCACCATCGTCGTCGGCGAGAACGGCTCCGGGAAATCGACGCTGCTGGAGGCGATCGGCGCGCTCGCCGGTTATGACGAGGCGGGTGGTGGCAAGGGTTACATGCCCGTCGATCATTCGCACGCCATCGACCGCAGCGGCACGGCGCTGGCGGATGCGCTGCGCGCCCATTGGCTGCCGAAGGTGACGGCCGGCTGGTTTTTTCGCGCCGAATCCTTCTACGCGGTGGCGCGCTATCTCGACCGGGTTGCGCAGGAGCCGTTGGGCGGCCCGCCGCCCGACTATCTGTCATGGTCGCATGGCGAGGGTTTCATGCGCTTCTTCGAGGAGCGCCTGTCGCGCCAGGGTCTCTACATCCTCGACGAGCCGGAGAGCGCGCTGTCGCCGTCGCGCCAGATCGAGCTCTTGAAGCTGTTGCGGCGGATGGATGGGACTGGCTTCGCCCAGGTCGTCATGGCGACGCATTCGCCGCTGCTGATGGCCTGCCCCGGCGCGCGCCTGCTCAGGATCAACCGCTTCGGTCTCGACGAGGCCGATTTCCGCCAGACCGATCACTTCCGCATGATGCGCGAATTCTGCGGTGACCCGGATGCGTTTCTGGCCGAGGCGCTGTATGAGGACGATCGATGAACCACGATTCCTATTCCAACGACTACATCGCCGGCATACTGAACGCGGTGAAGACGATCGCCATCGTCGGCGCGTCGGCCAACGACGTACGGCCGAGCTTCTTCGTCACCAAATACCTGATCGACAAGGGTTACGCCGTCTTTCCGATCAATCCGGGCCATGCCGGCAAGGAGATCTGCGGCCGCATGACCTATGCGAAGCTGGCCGACGTGCCGGAGCCGATCGACATGGTCGACATTTTCCGCGCCTCCGCCGCCGTGCCGCCGATCGTCGACGAGGCGCTGGCGCTGAAGCCGCTGCCCAAGGTGATCTGGATGCAGCTCACCGTGCGCAACGACGAGGCAGCCGCCAAGGCCGAGGCCGCCGGCATCCAGGTGGTCATGAACCGCTGCCCGAAGATCGAATACGGCCGGCTCTCCGGCGAGATCGGCTGGAACGGCGTCAACAGCCGGGTGCTGTCGTCGAAGCGGCCGCTGATGCGGCAGGGGTTTCAGAGCTTTGGCGTCAGGGCGAAGTAGTGAATGGTGAATAGTGAATAGTGAATGGTGAATAGAAGGATTTTCTAAGGCGGCGGACGGGTCGGCATGGAAGCCGCTTGCAAACCCGGCGGGACTGTCCAACTCTGCCATTCACCATTCACCATTCACCATTCACCATTCACCATTCACCATTCACCACACGCCACCACGATAGACCAATGACCCGAGGGAGGTCTCGATGAACCAGCGCGCACCGGGCTTCAATACGCTTGCCGTCCATGCCGGCGCCAAGCCCGATCCGGCGACCGGCGCCCGCGCCACGCCCATCTATCAGACCACCTCCTACGTCTTCGACGATGCCGACCACGCCGCCTCGCTGTTCGGGCTGAAGGCGTTCGGCAACATCTACACCCGCATCATGAACCCGACCCAGGCGGTGCTGGAGGAGCGCGTCGCCGCGCTGGAGGGCGGCACGGCGGGGCTCGCGGTGGCCTCCGGCCATGCCGCGCAGATGCTGGTCTTCCACACCATCATGCGCCCGGGCGACAATTTCGTCGCGGCGCGCCGGCTCTATGGCGGCTCGATCAACCAGTTCGGCCATGCCTTCCGCAATTTCGGCTGGGAGGTGCGCTGGGCCGACACCCGCGAGGTGCCGAGCTTCGAGACCCAGATCGACGGCAGGACCCGCGCCATCTTCGTGGAAAGCCTCGCCAATCCCAACGGCGAGTTCGTCGATCTCGAGGCGATCTCCGCCATCGCCCGCAGGCACGGCCTGCCGCTCATCGTCGACAACACGCTGGCGACCCCCTACCTGGTGCGGCCGATCGAGCACGGCGCCGACATCGTCGTGCATTCGCTGACCAAGTTCATCGGCGGCCACGGCAATTCGATCGGCGGCATGCTGGTCGACGGCGGCACCTTCGACTGGTCGAAGTCGGGCAACTATCCGATGCTGTCGGAGCCGCGCCCCGAATATGGCGGCATCATTCTGCACGAGACCTTCGGCAATTTCGCCTTCGCCATCGCCGCGCGCGTGCTCGGCCTGCGCGACTTCGGCCCGGCGATCTCGCCCTTCAACGCCTTCCTGATCCTCACCGGCCTGGAAACGCTGCCGCTCAGGATGCAGCGCCATTGCGACAACGCCCAGGCGGTCGCCGAATGGCTGTCGAGGCATCCCAAGATCGGCTGGGTATCCTATCCCGGCCTGCCGGACGACCCCAATGGGGCGTTGGCCAAACAATACTCGCCGAAGGGAGCGGGAGCGGTTTTCACCTTCGGTCTCAAGGGTGGCTATGACGCCGGCGTGAAGTTCGTGGAAGGGCTGGAGCTGTTCTCGCACCTCGCCAATATCGGCGACACCAAGTCGCTGGTGATCCACCCCGCCTCCACGACCCATCGCCAGCTTACCGACGAGCAGAAGACGGCGGCCGGCGCCGGGCCGGACACGGTGCGCCTGTCGATCGGCATCGAGGACGTCGCCGACATCATCGCCGATCTGGAGCAGTCGCTGGCGAAGGTGTAGCCTGGCCGGCAGGAGAGGTCGCCGCGCAGGCGGCGGGTTGGAGCTACGGGCGATGCCTTCCAGATATGTCGAAATCTCGGTGAAGGGCGTTGCGGCCGAGGACGGTGCGCCGGCGCCGGACCGCATCATCGCGGGTGACCCGAAATTCCGCACCTGGAACGTCGATGAGCAGCCGAATGGGCTCTATTCCGGCATCTGGGAATCGACGCCGGGAAAGTGGCGGATATTCTACGACGAATGGGAGTTCTGCCACATCCTGTCGGGCGTCTCGGTGATAACAGAGGACGGCGGGGCGAAGCGCACCGTCTCCGCCGGCGACAGCTTTGTCCTGCAGCCCGGCTTCAGCGGCACCTGGGAAGTGGTCGAGACCACGCGCAAGGCCTATGTGATCAGGGTTTGAGGCATGGGATGCTGGCGACCGAAGTACGTGTGACCGAGCACGCCCTGCATGTGATCCTTCAGGACGGCCGCGAAATATCGGCGCCGCTGGCCTGGTATCCTCGGCTGCGGGATGCGGCGGCGGCCGAACGCAAGAACTGGCGCCTCATCGGGCATGGCGAGGGAATTCACTGGCCGGATGTGGACGAGGACATTTCCGTGATCGGCCTTTTGTCCGGCCGCTAGTTGTTACGTGGCCGTCTGCAACGGCCCGCGTTCCCCGCCTCGCAAAATCCGCTCGACATCCGCATCGGCAAAGCCGTAGCGGCCCATCATCTCATGATGCCATGAAGTGCCAAGGACTTCGCCAAGGCAGGCATCGATGTCCCGGCGCAAGGCGGCATCGGACTTGGCCAGCGCGAACGCGCCGAAGGTCGGCCCTTTCTCCGCAAGCGGGACCTCGATGACGGCAAGGGCGGCGCCGGGATGCCGGGCGATGTAGCCGCGATGGGCCATGGCTACGCTCGCATAGGCGTGGACAGCACCGGCGAGGGCGGCGTCCGCCGCTTCGGCCTGGGTCGTGAATATTCTGATACGGTCCGGCGGGACGCCGTTCTCCAGCGCCGTTCGGTGCTGGATCTGGTCGGTGATGACGCCGAGGAGGGCGTTCGGGTCCATAGCGACAGAGCGGTAACCGGTGAGGCCGCGTGGATTGCCATCGGCCACGAGCAGGCCGTCGCTCAGCGACCAGATCGGCCGTGAAAAGTCCACCAGCTGTTGGCGATCCTGCGAGACGAAGAGCCCGGTAGTCATGCTCCACCGCCCTTCGGCCAGTCCTGGCAGCAGATCGGCGAACTCCGTCTCGATAGGATCGAACGGCCGGCCGAGCCGGTCGCACACCACGCGCGCAAGCTCGACGTCGCAGCCCTCGACCGCGCCGGCAGCGTTGGTGAAGCAGAAAGGCGGCTCCTGGAGGAAGGCGAACTTCATCGGGTTGCTCCCCGCCCGAACGCCACGTCCAGTCGCCGGAGCCCGTGGAAATGGTAGATGTCGCTGTAGGCGGGCGTCTCCGCGAGCCGCAGGTCGGGCAGGCGGTCGAGCAGCGTTTTCAGCGCGACCTGCAGCTCCAGCCGCGCCAGCGGCGCGCCGATGCAGAAATGGATGCCGGCGCCGAAGGACACGTTCTTCTGGTCGGGGCGGCCGGGGCGGAACGCGTCCGGTTCGGCAAAAACGAGGGGATCGCGGTTGGCCGCGCCGAGCAGCAGCCCGACCTGCTCGCCGGGCCTCAGCACGACGCCTTCGGCGATCTCCGCCTCCTGATAGACGTAACGCGTGAACATGTGCAGCGGCGCGTCGAAACGCAGGCATTCCTCGACCGTCGCGGCGGTTGCCTCCGGCGTCTCGAAGAAGCGGCCGGGATCGCCGCCCTGCGCAAGAATCGTGCGCACGGCATTGCCGGTCTGGTGCACCGTAGCCTCGTGGCCGGCGTTGAGCAGCAGGATCGCCGAGGAGACGAGCTCGTCCTCGGTGAGCTTCTGGCCGTCCTCGGCTGCTGCCGTCAGCAGGCTGAGCAGGTCGTCGCCGGGGCTTTTGCGCTTCTCGGCGGCGTGACGGCGGATGAAGTCGGCGAAGGCACGGGCCGAGGCATTGGCCTGATGTTCCTCGGCTGGGCCCGGCTTGTGCATGTACATGCGCACCATGTCGTTCGACCAGGCGACGAGCTGCAGCCCGCTTGCCGTCGGCAGGCCCATCATCTCGGCGATGACGGCGGCGGGCAGCGGCGTGGCGAAGTCGCGGATCAGCTCGGCGCGGCCGGAATTCCCGAAGCCGTCGATCAGCCGGTGGGCCAGCGCCTCGACTTTCGGCCTGAGCCGTTCCACCTGGCGCGAGACGAAGGCGCGGTTGACCAGCGTGCGCAGCCGCGTGTGCGCGGGCGGCTCCAGCTCCAGCAGCGACCCCGCCTCGACCGCGTCGAAATCGGCGAGATGACGACGCTCGCCGGTGGCCGCGACCGCCGCGCGATAGCCGCCGGGCCGCTCGCGTCCGAACCGCTTGTCACGGAACAGCCGGTTGACGTCGTCATAGCCAGCCAGGCACCACAGCCCGAAGTCCTCCCAGAAGACGCAGCGCGCCTTTGCCTGCATCCAGCGATAGGCGGGGTAGGGGTCCTGCACGAACGCGGGCTCGTGCGGATCGAGACGGAGCCGCCGGGTAGCGGCATCGAAGGCGAGGTAGGCGGGCGGCGCGTCCATCGTGAACCAATAGACCGGCTTGCCCGCCGCTTGCCAGTCCCCGGTGCGCGCTCCTCGCCGGACGTGACGTATTTTGTCGGGAGTGGCGCGTGAGCGGCCGCCCTGTCGATCAGGGCGGTCCCGCCTGGCCGGGCCTGAGGTCGATAAGCCGCGAGGTGCTGCTTTCCCGCCCGTCAGCAATGCCGCCGGATCTTCACCCGCCGCCAGCCGGCCTCGCCTTCGCTGACCAGCACCTGGCGCGCCACCGTCTGGTAGCTCGCCGGCACGACGACGACGCGCCGCTGCTCCGGCTGGATGACGACCTGCTCGACCTCGTAGCCGTATTCGGCCGGAATGACGACGCGTCGCTTGTATTCCGGCTGCACCACCACGGTTTCCGCAACCTGCCTGTAGCGCGGCTTGTGCTTGACCTTGCACAGCACCTTGCGACCGTTGATCCAGCGCCATTCCCAGGAATAGCCGCCGTCCGAAACCTGCACGGTGCGGTATTGCGTCCGCACGACGGCCGGGATGATCTCGTAGCTCACCCGTTCCGGCGCAACCAGGACGGGCCGCTTGCGCGTGCCGTAGATCGGCGGGACGTATTCCACCCGCTCCGTCGCCGGGTGCACCATCACGTTTTCGTAGACGGTGTCGTAGATCGGCGCGGTCTGGTACCGCTCGTAGCATTCGACCGGCTTGCCGCCGGCTGTCGTCGGTGAAGCCGCGGCGAGCAGGAACGAAGACGCCACCGCGGCGCAGACTATTGGCTTCACGGCCATCACTTACCCCCGATACGCTGGACCGCACCCGATGCTACCATAGCGGGTGCCGCGGCCGGGGAAAGCGGAATCGTTAAGCTTCGTTAACGCCGGTCCTTGCTCAGGCCGGCCTTGCGCAAGGCGAAGCCGGCATCCTATTTACAGAGGCAACGAAGCAACGCACGATTCCGCCGTCGCAGGCGCCGGATCCCCAACCAAGGGACTGTCGATGAAGAACCCCGTCGAAACCTACATGAATCTCGTGCCGATGGTGGTCGAGCAGACCAACCGCGGCGAGCGGGCCTACGACATCTTCTCGCGGCTCCTCAAGGAACGCATCATCTTCATCACAGGGCCGGTCGAGGACGGCATGGCGACGCTTGTCTGCGCGCAACTTCTCTTCCTCGAAGCCGAGAACCCGAAGAAGGAGATCTCGCTCTACATCAATTCGCCCGGCGGCGTGGTCACGTCCGGCATGGCGATCTACGACACCATGCAGTTCATCAAGCCGGCGGTGTCGACGCTGTGCGTCGGCCAGGCGGCCTCCATGGGCTCGCTGCTCTTGTGCGCCGGCCACAAGGACATGCGCTTCGCCACGCCCAACGCGCGCATCATGGTCCACCAGCCGTCCGGCGGCTTCCAGGGCCAGGCCTCCGACATCGAGCGCCACGCCCAGGACATCATCAAGCTGAAGCGCCGCCTCAACGAGGTTTATGTCAAGCACACCGGCAAGAGCTACGACGAGATCGAGCGCACGCTCGACCGCGACCACTTCATGACCTCGGACGAGGCCAGGGAGTTCGGCCTGATCGACAAGGTCATCTCGAGCCGCGAGGCGATCGAGGCAGCCGCGCAGCAGGGATGATGGCGGAGAATCCGAAGCTTGCCTTTGTTGACGCGTTTTTGACGTGGTCTGCGGCATTTCGGACACAATTTGCTGTTTCCTCGGCCGACCGGGCGACCTACGTTAAGCCTATCTTGATTTTCGACGGCTTAGCTTCGCAAGGGATCATCGGGATTGCAGCCGCGCTTTCTGGTCGTGTTATTGCGTGCGGAAAACGTCGTTGTGCCAAATCGCTGGCATCGCAGCGTGTCCGCGGCTAAATAGTGGGTGCCGACGTCTCGTCGCCGTGCCGGTGAGGCGCACTAAAAGGACTTGGATACTATGAGCAAGGTCAGTTCCGGCGGCGGCGACTCCAAGAACACGCTGTACTGCTCGTTCTGCGGCAAGAGCCAGCATGAAGTACGCAAGCTGATCGCCGGCCCGACGGTCTTCATCTGCGACGAGTGCGTCGAACTGTGCATGGACATCATCCGCGAGGAAAACAAGACCTCGATGGTGAAGTCGCGCGAGGGCGTGCCGACACCGCAGGAGATCCTGAAGGTTCTCGACGACTACGTGATCGGCCAGCCCTACGCCAAGCGCGTGCTGTCGGTCGCTGTTCACAACCACTACAAGCGGCTGGCCCATGCCACCAAGAACAACGACGTGGAGCTGTCCAAGTCGAACATCCTGCTGATCGGCCCGACCGGCTGCGGCAAGACGCTGCTCGCCCAAACGCTGGCGCGCATCATCGACGTGCCCTTCACCATGGCCGACGCGACCACCCTCACCGAGGCCGGCTATGTCGGCGAGGACGTCGAGAACATCATCCTCAAGCTCCTGCAGGCGGCCGACTACAATGTCGAGCGGGCGCAGCGCGGCATCGTCTACATCGACGAGATCGACAAGATCAGCCGCAAGTCCGACAATCCGTCGATCACCCGCGACGTGTCGGGCGAGGGCGTGCAGCAGGCGCTGCTGAAGATCATGGAAGGCACCGTCGCCTCTGTGCCGCCACAGGGCGGCAGAAAGCATCCGCAGCAGGAGTTCCTGCAGGTCGACACCGCCAACATCCTGTTCATCTGCGGCGGCGCCTTCGCCGGGCTGGACAAGATCATCTCGGACCGCGGCCGCAAGACCTCGATCGGCTTCGGCGCCACCGTGGCCTCGCCGGAGGACCGCCGCACCGGCGACGTGTTCCGCCTGGTCGAGCCGGAGGATCTGCTGAAGTTCGGCCTGATCCCGGAGTTCGTCGGCCGTCTGCCGATCCTGGCGACGCTGGAGGATCTCGACGAAGCCGCGCTGATCCAGATTCTGACGGAGCCGAAGAACGCGCTGGTCAAGCAGTACCAGCGCCTGTTCGAGATGGAGAATGTCGAGCTCACCTTCCACGAGAATGCGCTGTCGGCCATCGCCAGGCGCGCCATCGAGCGCAAGACCGGCGCGCGCGGGCTGCGCTCCATCATGGAGGCGATCCTGCTCGACACCATGTTCGAGCTGCCGGCGCTGGAAGGCGTGCAGGAAGTCGTGATCTCGGAGGAAGTGGTCACCGGCAGCGCCCGGCCGCTCTACATCTACTCCGAGCAGAAGGAAAAGAAGGGTGTCAGCGCCTGAGGCGCCGCCGCTCTGACGATCGCAACGGCGCCCTCGTGGCGCCGTTTTGCTGTCTGGCCGTTGGCAGGCGCGAGCAGTCCAGGCTGCGGTGACGGTCACATGATGGCGTTGCGCCGCCATCGTCCCGAAACAATCGCCATCGAGACTTCCGGCATTCGATGACCGAGTTCCAGATCGTGGGGCCGGGCTCGCCGTCCGCCGCCACGACGATTGGAAGGTCTGAGCCGCGCTCCCCTGACCGCACTCACAAAGCCGGAGGAAAGCATGGCCGTCGTCGTTCAAGCAGCCGATTCCGACACCCTTGGCCTCGGCGGAAAACTCAGTTTCCAACTTACCCAGGCCGCTCAGATCGAGGAAAACAGCGAAATCCTGTTCAAGACCGCGACCGGCTTCGTCTGGGGCGTCGCCGACCCCGTGTCGGGGTCGCCAGGCGAATTCACGCTGCGCCCAGGCGCCATCGTCGTCACCGGAAACAACCTGACCTACGGCGCTGATGGCAAGCCCAATGGCGGGACCGTCACCGGCGTCCGCATCGCGCTGGAAGGAACCGTGGCCGAGCAGGGCGCCGGCTTCGATATCGACAGCACGCCGATGCTCGACATCACCGGCCTTGCCATAGGCGGCACCGCGTTCACCCAGGCCTTCATCCTCGCCTTCGAAACCGGCAACTCGGTGCCGATCGAAAACATCTTCTTCGGTCTGCCGTGGAACTACAACGGCAGCGCCTTCAGCGATTTCTTCCATGGCTTTTCAAAGAACGACACGCTGTTCGGCAATGACGATCGCGACGAGCTTTTCGGCGGCGGCGGCGACAACAAGCTCTATGGGGGCGCCGGCGACGACTTCCTCAGAGGCGGTGGCCCGGGCAAGGACTATCTGAGCGGCGGCACGGGACGCGACGTCGCCGACTACTCGGACTCCGGAACCGGGCTGACCGTCAGCCTGAACAATCCGGCGCTCAACACGGGCAACGCCGCCGGCGACACCTACAATTCGATCGAGAACCTGCGCGGCTCCACGTTGAATGACACGGTGGAAGGCAACGCCGGCGCCAACGTCCTCGACGGCAATCTCGGCAACGACACGCTACGCGGCCTCGCCGGCGGCGACCGGCTTGCCGGAAGCTCCGGCAACGACACTCTGATCGGCGGGACCGGCGGCGACGAGTTGCAAGGCTCGGCCGGCATCGACACCGCCTCCTACAAGGACGCGACCACCGGCGTGACGGCGAGCCTGGCAAATGCCTCCCTGAACAAGGGCGAGGCGGCGGGTGACAGCTATGCAGAGGTCGAGAATCTGATCGGCTCGGCGTTCGATGACCTGCTTTTTGCCGACAATGGCGTCAACGTGGTCAGCGCCGGCAACGGCGACGATCAGATCAGGGGCTATCGCGGCAACGACACCCTGGCCGGCGGCAGCGGCAAGGACACCTTCGTCTTCAACTCCAGCCTCAGCGCCGCCACCAATGTCGACACGATCGTCGACTATCTCGCGGCGGCCGACACGATCCACCTCGACAACGCCGTGTTCACCGCGCTGACGACAGTCGGGCCGCTCTCGGCGGCCGCTTTCCGGGCCAACACCACCGGCCTGGCCGGCGATGCCACGGACCGCATCATCTACGAGACGGACACGGGAAAGCTGTTCTACGACTTCAACGGCAACGCCGCCGGCGGCGGCGTCCATTTCGCCACGCTCTCCGGCGCGCCGACCATCACGGCCGCCGATTTCGTGGTGGTCTGAGGAGATGCCGCGGCTGCTCCTCCAGTCAGGAGCAGGGCAATCGGATAGGGGATTTCAGGAACTGCCGGCCCTGTACCCCCGCCCCTGACCCTTCCCCACAAGGGGGACTTTGCGGCCGCTATGCAATGCAAGACCGTCTATGATTAGTGCTCGGCCGAGACGCCAGCCGGTCCCCCTCCCCCTTGTGGGGAGGGGTTAGGGGTGGGGGTGAACCCCCCTATGAAATTGCCCCACGGCCGAGAAGGGCAGCCGCAGGCTTCTGGCTGCGCGGCCAGCGCTTACTCGTGTGAGCGCGAGCCTATGCCGACGTGATGTGGCTGTGGCCGAAGAACAGGGGATAACGGCAGAGCTCGCGCACCAGCCGGTGCGAGCCGCGCTCGAACACGAACATGTTCTCCCAGTAGCCGGTCACGGCATAGTGCCGGCCGTCCGGCAGCATCGCGATCCCGCAGGGATAGCGCAGCCCCTGCGAGCGCGTGTCGAGGCGCTTGACCATGCCGCCGCTCGCCCCGTCGAACACCATGAGCTGGTGCGAGCTCGGATAGCTGGCCAGCACCTGGTCGTGGCGCTCGTCGTAGCGGATCGACAGCCCGTGCTGCATCAGCCTGGTGGCCTGCCGATCGCCCATCCTCGACAGCTTCTTCCTGAGCGCGTCGTATTTCAGCGTCGCGGCGCTGAGATAGTTGTGGCCGGGCTCACTGCTCTGGTCGGAATCGTAAGCCACGCCATCGGCGCTGCGCTGGCGGGCGTCCTCGCTGGCGCTGCCGTAGGTCGACTGGATCGCGAAGATGCGGTCGAGGCTGCCGGCGGCGAGATGGCGCAGTTCGGTGCGTCCGGCCCCGGTCTTCCTCTTGTCGACCAGCTTGCCGCTCGATACCTCGACCACGGTGATCGAAGCCTCGACCACCGTGCGCGGCACGGTATGTTCGCCGGTCTTCGGCGAAATGACCGACCCGTAATTGGCGGCCACGATGTATCGGTCGTTGTCGATCAGCCGGATGTCGTGCGGATCGACCCCGTAGGTGGAATAGCTCTCGCGGATCTTCAGCGTCTCGGGGTCGCGGATGGTGAGCCGGCCGTGGAGATGCTCCAGCCCGCCCCGTGCCTGCTGCTTGGGCGAACGCTCGGAGATGATGACGGTCTTGCCGCCGTCGAGGTAGACGGCGTGGCCGCCGCCGCGCCAGCCCTCGCGGAAGGAGGGCGCCATGCCAGACATTTCCAGCGTCTCGGGGTCGAAGGAGCAGTGCTCGGCGCCCTCGAAGCCGCACAATACGCCGATGGACCGGTCCGGTGCGATCTCGACGTCATGGGCGTTGACCGGCAGCAGGGTCTGGCGGATCGAACCGTCCATGCCGACGCGGGTGATCATGCGCTTGATGCCGTCGGCCTGCCGGATCGAGCGGGTGAAGCGGCGGTTCTGGTCGACCGGCTTGCCGTTGGCGAAGGCGTATTCCGGCATGTAGCCCGGCACGTAGACGGCCGCTTTTTTAAGCGCCGCCGACGGCGTTCGCGGCGGCTTGGCGTCCGGCGCCGCCTCGGCCGGCACCGTCGCCGCGGCGAGGCCGAGCAGGGCGCCGCCGGTCAGCAGGTTACGGCGATCTATCTTCATGCTGGAACCGTTTCGGCGCGACGAAGGCTGCGCGCGGCACGGGAGAAGGACATGTCTTCGAACCCGAAGGTACTTTGTGGCTGCGCGGAGTGTCGCGGAAGTCGTCGCGCCGATCAAGCCGAATCGCCGCGAATTGTCGACGGCACGGGACAGCCGCCGTCGCTGCCCTTGACCTTTGGCCGGTGCGACGCCAACTAACAGCTTAGGTCAGGGGCTTCCTTCCGTGCTAACCAAGCCGCACCTTTCGGCAATAGGCGGAGAGGCTTGTGCCCGCTAAGATGAGATTCGCGGTTGGCTGAGGCGACTGCGGAAGAAAGGTACTGAAATGGCCAGACTCCCCCGTACATCCGGCAACGGCACCTACGCGGTCCTCCCGCTGCGTGACATCGTGGTGTTCCCCCACATGATCGTGCCGCTCTTCGTCGGCCGCGAGAAGTCGATCAAGGCGCTGGAAGACGTGATGGGTGCGGAAAAGCAGATCCTGCTCGCCACCCAGATGAATGCGGCCGACGACGATCCGGAGGCCGACGCCATCTACGACGTCGGCACGCTCGCCAACGTCCTGCAGCTGCTGAAGCTGCCCGACGGCACCGTCAAGGTGCTGGTCGAGGGCACGGCGCGCGCCCGGATCGAGAGCTTCACCGATCGCGCCGACTTCCACGAGGCCAAGGCGGTCGTGCTCACCGAGCCGGCGGAAGAGGAGATCGAGATCGAGGCGCTCTCGCGCTCCGTCGTCTCCGACTTCGAGAACTATGTGAAGCTGAACAAGAAGATATCGCCCGAAGTGGTCGGCGCCGCCAGCCAGATCGACGATTTCTCCAAGCTCGCCGACACCGTCGCTTCGCATCTCGCCATCAAGATCCCCGAGAAGCAGGAAATGCTCGCCACGCTTTCCGTCAAGGAGCGGCTGGAGAAGGCGATGGGCTTCATGGAAGCCGAGATCTCCGTGCTCCAGGTCGAAAAGCGCATCCGCTCGCGCGTCAAGCGCCAGATGGAGAAGACCCAGCGCGAGTACTACCTCAACGAGCAGATGAAGGCGATCCAGAAGGAGCTCGGCGAGGGCGAGGACGGCCGCGACGAGGCCGCCGAGATCGAGGCGCGTATCAAGAAGACGAAGCTCTCCAAGGAGGCCCGCGAGAAGGCGGAAGCCGAATTGAAGAAGCTGCGCTCGATGTCGCCGATGTCGGCCGAATCGACGGTGGTTCGCAACTACCTCGACTGGCTGCTGTCGATCCCGTGGCAGAAGAACTCCAAGGTCAAGCAGGACCTGAATTTCGCCCAGGAGGTGCTCGACGCCGACCATTTCGGCCTGGACAAGGTCAAGGACCGCATCGTCGAGTACCTGGCCGTGCAGAGCCGCCAGAAGAAGCTGAAGGGGCCGATCCTGTGCCTCGTCGGCCCTCCCGGCGTCGGCAAGACCTCGCTCGGCAAGTCGATCGCCAAGGCGACCGGCCGCGAGTTCGTGCGCATGGCGCTGGGCGGCGTGCGTGACGAGGCCGAGATCCGCGGCCACCGCCGCACCTATATCGGCTCGATGCCCGGCAAGGTCATCCAGTCGATGAAGAAGGCCAAGAAGTCCAATCCGCTCTTCCTGCTCGACGAGATCGACAAGATGGGCCAGGATTTCCGCGGCGACCCGTCGTCGGCTCTGCTGGAGGTCTTGGATCCCGAGCAGAACGCAACGTTCATGGACCACTATCTGGAGGTCGAGTACGATCTGTCGAGCGTGATGTTCGTGACCACGGCCAATACGCTGAACATCCCTGCGCCCCTGATGGACCGCATGGAGATCATCCGTATCGCCGGCTACACCGAGGACGAGAAGGTCGAGATCGCCAAGCGGCACCTGATGCCGAAGGTGGTGCGCGACCACGCGCTCCAGCCGAAGGAGTTTTCGGTCGCCGACGAGGCCATCCGCGGCATCATCCAGACCTACACCCGGGAAGCCGGCGTGCGCAGCCTCGAGCGCGAGCTGATGAAGCTCGGCCGCAAGGCGGTGACCGAGATCATCAAGACCAAGAAGAAGTCTGTGAAGATCACGGCGAAGAACCTCGAGGACTATCTCGGCGTGCCGCGTTTCCGCTTCGGCTCGGCCGAGACGGACGATCAGGTCGGCGTCGTCACCGGCCTGGCCTGGACCGAGGTCGGCGGCGAGCTGCTGACGATCGAGGGTGTCATGATGCCCGGCAAGGGCAGGATGACCGTCACCGGCAACCTGAAGGACGTGATGAAGGAATCGATCTCCGCGGCGGCGTCCTACGTCCGCTCCCGGGCGCTCGATTTCGGCGTGGAGCCGCCGCTCTTCGACAAGCGCGACATCCACGTGCACGTGCCGGAAGGCGCCACGCCCAAGGACGGTCCGTCGGCCGGCGTGGCCATGGCCACCTCGATCGTCTCGATCCTCACCGGCATCCCGGTGCGGGCTGATGTCGCCATGACCGGCGAGATCACGCTGCGCGGCCGCGTGCTGCCGATCGGCGGGTTGAAGGAGAAGCTCCTGGCGGCGCTCAGGGGCGGCATCAAGAAGGTGCTGATCCCCGAGGAGAACGCCAAGGATCTGGCCGAGATCCCCGACAACGTGAAGAGCGGCATGGAGATCGTGCCGGTCTCGAGGGTGGGCGAAGTGCTGCGGCATGCGCTGGTGCGCATGCCCGAGCCGATCGAGTGGACGGAGCCGGCGCAGCCGGTTCCAGCCGCCGCCGACGCCGGCGACGAGGCCGGCAAGGGGCTTGCCCACTGATTTTGGGTGGAATGCGCCATTATCGACGAAGCCGGGCCTTGCGCCCGGCTTTTTCATGTGACAAACGGCGGAACTCCGGGATTTTTCGTCGCGTCTGCGTGACACCCCGGCAGGGAGAGTTGGAACTGTAGACTCCGAAAAAGTCCGTTATCCGGCGGTTGCGTCCCTGGTCCCGGATTTCTCAAGGAAGGAAATATTGATGAACAAGAATGAACTGGTTTCTGCGGTTGCAGATTCTGCCAAGCTCTCGAAGGCCGACGCCCAGTCCGCCGTCGAGGCGGTGTTCTCGGTGATCACCGGCGAGTTGAAGAAGGGCGGAGACGTTCGCCTGGTCGGCTTCGGCAATTTCAGCGTGTCGAAGCGCGCCGCCTCGACCGGCCGCAACCCGCAGACCGGCGCGGAAGTGAAGATCCCGGCCCGCACGGTGCCCAAGTTCAGCGCCGGCAAGGGCCTCAAGGACGCCGTGAACTGATTGTTCGATCGACGGAGCCGGCTCCCCCGCGCCGGCCCCGGACTTCCCGAACCCCGCCACTCGCTGGCGGGGTTTTTGTTTGCGCATATGTCCGCCGGCGGTCGGGCAGCACCGACGCCCTGACGCGTCGATCTTGACCAGGACGTCGCCCGACCCGTCAGATCCCACGGCAGTGCGGCTTGTGATGATTCCGCAACAGTTTCAGTAGAAGGATTGGGCTAGGAATGGGGGCGGCGGATTTGCCAACTTCCCGCCATAAACCCGGCGCACGCCGGATACGTCCAAGGCGGGACCAGAATACGATCGCTGCGGAACAACGCAGCAAGGAAGCGAATGCGCGGTTTTCTACCCTCTCGATCCGACCGGAACGGCGGTGCCGCGGCAGCGGCCCGCGGTCGCGGCACGGTCGAGGGTTGGCGTCGTGCGACGCACCCGTCGGGGCGGCGGCCGCTTGCCGCCAAACGCCCCACTTTGGTCCAAATGGACCGGCATCATCAGCGGACAGGTCGGGTCGAGGCCCGTTTTTCATGCGCGACGGCTATCCGCGCGGGGCATTCGCCACAAGGCGGACGCGACTTTTCCGGGGACCATGGCATGCAGCCGAAGGCTGCCGGGCGTTCGATCGCTCGCGCGGGCGGCATCTCGTGGTCTCGTGAAATCGGCCCTGCGGCCGGGATGAAGCAAGCGCAGGCGGCAGCCGGGCATCGGTCGGCGGCCGTAATGTGGAACAAAATGCCGGTGATGAACACTTTCTTCGTGAAAATCACGAATACTCTCGCCGGGAGTGCAGAAAAAGACTGCGATGCGTAGCGTTTCGTTTGTCAAGAAGTCGGGAGTTGCCTCGGCGTTGTTCGCCGCTTCGCTGGCTGTTGCCGGCCCGGCGCGCGCCTTCGATCAGCACATCTTCGACGACAAGGGCGAGGTCAAGGAGCAGTCCAATCCCTGGGCGGTGTTCCAGTTCGGCTTCAGCGCCTACAAGAGCGGCCACAAGGAGCAGGCGGTCGAGGCCTATCGCTACGCCGCCGAGAAGGGGCAGATCGGCGCGACCTGGAAGCTGGCTCGCATGTATGCCGAAGGCGACGGCGTCGACCGCGACGACTACGAGGCCTTCAAGTTCTTCAACGAGATCGCCGCGCAGGACGTGGAGCCGGGCAGTCCCGAGGAAAGCTACATGTCCGACGCGCTGGTGGCGCTCGGGACCTACCTGAAGACCGGTATCCCCGGCAGCCCGGTCCAGGCCAATCCGGCCGCGGCCCAGCAGTACTACATGCGCGCGGCCGCGAACTACCGCAATCCCAGCGCTCAGTTCGAGATGGGCAAGATGTTCCTCAACGGCGACGGCGTGAAGCGAAGCGTCCGCCAGGCCGGCCGCTGGCTGCAGCTCGCCGCCGAGAAGGGCCATGCCGGCGCGCAGGCGACGCTGGGCAACCTTCTGTTCGAGAGTGGCAAGGTCGTTCGCGGGCTGGCGATGATGACGGCCGCGCTGGAGCGCGCCGCGCCCGGCGACAAGAGCTGGATCCGCAGCATGCAGGAGGAGGCCTTCGCGCTCGCGCCCGAAGCCGACCGCCGCACCGCGATCGCGCTCGCCGAGGACTACCTGACCAAGGGCGCGCAGTAAGGATAGCCCGTTCGGGCTGTTGTCCGGGCGAGCCTCGAAGGACGCACCGCTGGATCCAAGCCCTACGCCGCCAGCTCGATCGCCACCGGCACGTGGTCGGACGGCTTTTCCCACGCGCGCACATGTTTCTCGACCGATGCTGACGTGAGCAGGTTCGCCGCCTCCGGCGACAGCATCTGGAAATCGATGCGGATGCCATTGTTCTTCTGCCAGGCGCCCGCCTGGTAGTCCCAGAAGGTGAAGACGTCCTTTGCATCGGTCGCGGCGCGGGTGGCATCGGTGAAGCCGAGATTGACCAGCCGGCGCAGCGCGTGCCGGCTTTCCGGCTGGAACAGCGCGTCGTTCACCCAGACTTCCGGGTTCTTTGCGTCGCCGTTCTCCGGAATGACATTGTAGTCGCCGCCCATCACCAGCGGCTCCTCCAGGGCCAGCCGCTCCGTCGCCCAGCGCTCCAGCCGCGCCATCCATCCGAGCTTGTAGGAAAATTTCTCGGTGCCGATCGGATTGCCGTTGGGCAGGTAGAGCGAGACGACACGCAGCGCACCGCGCGGCGTGGAGAACACCCCTTCGATGAAGCGGGCATGCTCGTCGGCGTCGTCGCCCGGCAGGCCCCTGTGGACCTCGTCGAACTTCAGCTTCGACAGGATGGCGACGCCGTTGAAGCCCTTCTGGCCGTTGGTCTCGACATGGTAGCCGAGCGCCTCGATCTCCAGCCGCGGAAACTGCTCGTCGGCCGACTTGATCTCCTGCAGGCAGACGATGTCGGGATCGCTCTCCTTCAGCCAGGCGATCAGGTTGCCGATGCGGGCGCGCACGCCGTTGATGTTCCAGGTAGCGATCTTCATGAAAATCACGCAAGAATTTCAAATTATTCTGCATGGCGCTGTCGGCCATGCGAGTCGATCCTGCACCATCCTTCCGCGGAAGGAAACCGGTCCTCTTCGGCATTTCTCAGGACTGGTGACAACAGGGGAACGAATGCCATGTCTTCAACTCCGCATCCCGTGGACGAGGTGCTGCCGGCACCGCGTCTGTTCGCTCTCGGCATTCAGCATGTGCTGGTCATGTATGCCGGCGCCATCGCCGTCCCGCTCATCATCGGCCGGGCGCTGAAGCTCGATCCGGAGCAGGTGGCCTTCCTGATCTCGGCCGACCTGTTCGTCTGCGGCCTGGTCACGCTGATCCAGTCGCTCGGCGCGACCCAGTGGTTCGGCATCAAGCTGCCGGTCATGATGGGCGTCACCTTCGCCTCGGTCGGACCCATGGTGGCGATGGCCGCCGCCAACCCGGGGCCGGACGGCGCGCGCATGATCTTCGGCGCCATCATCGGCGCCGGCGTGATCGGCATCCTGATCGCGCCGCTGGTCAGCCGCATGCTGCGCTTCTTCCCGCCGGTGGTGACGGGCACCATCATCGTGGTGATAGGCGCCTCGCTGATGCGCATCGGCATCAACTGGATTTTCGGCAACCCGGTCGGGCCGACGGCGCCGCGGCTGGTCGCGCCCGAGCATGCCGACTGGCTGAAGTCGGTCGCCGACCTCGCATCAGCGCCAGGCGCGACACTGCCCGCCGTGCCCGACAAGCTGGCGCTTGCCGCGACCCTGCCCAATCCGGCCTATGCGCCGATCTCCGGCATCGTCGTCTCGGCGGTCGTGCTCGCCTCGATCCTGCTGATCGCCCGCTTCGGCAAGGGATTTTTGGCCAACATCGCCGTGCTGCTCGGCATCGTCGTCGGCGGCGTCCTGACTGCGTCGCTCGGCATGATGCATTTCGACAAGGTAGCGGACGCGCACTGGTTCGCGCTGATCACGCCGTTCCGCTTCGGCATGCCGATCTTCGATCCGGTGCTGATCCTCACCATGACGCTGGTGATGATCGTGGTGATGATCGAATCGACCGGCATGTTCCTGGCGCTGGGCGACATGACCGGCAGGAAGGTGAGCCAGCCCATGCTGTCGGCCGGCCTGCGCACCGACGGCCTCGGCACCGTCATCGGCGGCATCTTCAACACCTTTCCCTACACCAGCTTCTCGCAGAATGTCGGCCTGGTCGGCGTCACCGGCGTGAAGAGCCGCTTCGTCTGCGTGGCCGGCGGCGTGATGCTGATGGTGCTGGGGCTGGTGCCGAAGATGGGCGCGCTGGTCGAGGCGCTGCCGACCGTGGTGCTGGGCGGGGCCGGGCTGGTGATGTTCGGCATGGTCGCCGCCACCGGCATCCGTATCCTGTCGCAGGTCGATTTCAAGACCAACCGCAACAATTTGTTCGTGGTCGCCGTGTCGATCGGCTTCGGCATGATCCCGCTGGTGGCGCCGGATTTCAAGCTGTGGCTGCCGCACGGCATCCATCCGCTGATCGAGTCCGGCATCCTACTCGCCTCGGTCTCGGCGGTCGTGCTCAACGCCTTCTTCAACGGCACCTCCGCGGCGACGGAGGACGAGGCCCGCGAAGCGGCGATGGCGGCGGAGGCGTGAACGATGGGGGTGCCGCCATCCGGCGCGGCACCCATGCGGTCGCTGCGGCAAGGAAAGAGGGGCGGCGAGGGGCAACCCGCCGCCCTTTCTTGTGACCTCAGGCCGGCTTCGGCAGGGCCCCGCTGCGCGCCGTGCGCAGCCCGTAATAGATCACACCGGCGATGGCGACACCGAAGAACCAGCCATAGACGCCCCACCAGGACGGCAGCAGGTTGGTGAAGTTGGGCAGGATCGACGAGAACAGGATGCCGATGCCGGCCGCGATCAGCGCATTGACGTGCCAGCCGTTCTGGAAGCGGTACTCGCCGTTCTCGTGGTAGAGCGCGTCGACGTTCAGCCAGCCTTTGCGGATCAGGTAGTAGTCGACCATCATCACGCCGAAGATCGGTCCCATGGTGGCGCCGACCATGTTGACGAAATGCGCCGCCCCGCCTTCCCACGGCGCGAAGGGATAGAGCACCAGCGCGATGAGGGCCGCGATGTAGCCGCCCCGCTTGAAGGTGATGTGTTTCGGGAAGACGTTGGCGAAGTCGAAGGCCGGCGACACGAAGTTGGCGACCACGTTGATGCCGAGCGTCGCAACCGCGAAGGTGAGTGCGGCCAGCAGCGCCAGGAACCAGCTGTCGAACTTCGCCGAGATCTGGTCGGGATGCAGCAGCACCTCGCCATAGACCTGGAAGGCGGCGATGGTGGTGATGCCGGCGACCAGCGAGAACAGGATGAGGTTGACCGGCAGGCCCCAGATATTGCCGATCCGCAGCGACCGCTCGTCGGGCGAATAGCGCGAGAAATCGCAGAAGTTGAGGTAGAGCGCGGCGAAATAGGTCACCCAGATCGCCGCGACCGCCATCAGCGCCTCGAACGAGCCGGGCACGCCCGGAACGCCGGCATCCTTGGTCTTTTCGAGCAGCACGTCCATCGGGATGTCGCCGGTAAGCGATATGCCACCGGCCTTGACGACCAGGTAGATCGCCAGGATCAGCATCATCACCCACACCGCGGGCCCGGCCCAGTCCTGGAATCTCCGCACCGTCTCCATGCCGCGCTGGATGATCAGCAGCTGCAGCGCCCAGATGACGACGTAGCAGATCACCTCCAGCGTCGAGTGGCCGAGCATATGGCTCGACTGATGGAAGGCGAGCATGCCCTCGTCGCGGATGAGCAGCGCGACGATCGCGCCGGACGCGGCCGCCGTCTGCGCGCCGTACCAGAAGCAGGCGACGATCGCCCGCACGATGGCCGGGAAATTGGCGCCCCAGATGCCGAAGGAGGCGCGCGCCAGGACGGGAAAGGGCACGCCGGTGCGCACGCCGGCTATGCCGACCAGGTTCATCAGGAAGTAGATGATCAGCGAGCCGATGCCGATGGCGATCAGGAAATTGACGAAGCTGCCGCAGAACAGGAACAGGCTGGCGGCGAGATAGTATCCCCACAGGCTGTGGACGTCGGAGGTCCACACGTTGAAGATCGAGAACGGGCCCCAGTTGCGTTCTTTGGCTGGAGCGAGATCCTCGTTGTAGAGCAAGGGCGATGCGTTGGGTGGCAGGTTCATGTCGTTGTTCCCCATGACGGCGTGCGAGAGTCCCTCCCGGTTTACGCAGCGTGAGACCGATCACGAGGATGTGTCAACGAAGGTGGCGCGGCGCGGCGGAACCGCGGCGGTCAAGTGGCCCCGGCACGGCCAAGAGGGCGTCGCCCGACGCCATCAACTCATGAATGAAAACAGTTCCTTGCGGCGATTCGCTGCGGCCGCGCGTCGCGCCGAACCGCAGAAAACCAGACAAGTCATTCAAGATAATCTTGAAAATCGGCGGGCGTCTTCTCTGCCGGTTTGAGAGCGATGCCCCAGACTCGCCCTCGGGCAGCCGTCGTCGCCGCCTTTTCGTGGCGACGATTCCGGCACGGGCCGCTTGCCGTCAGATCGAAAAACTGGTGCCACAGCCGCAGGAGGCGACGGCGTTGGGGTTCCTGATCTGGAAGGACTGGCCCATCAGATCGTCGACGAAGTCGATCACCGAGCCGCCCATATAGACCAGCGACAGGTCGTCGATGAGCACTGTCGCGCCGTTTCTCTCGACGGCGACATCGTCGTCGTTGCGGGCTTCGGTCAGGTCGAACTTGTAGGAGAAGCCGGAGCAGCCGCCGCCTTCGACGGTGACGCGCAGCGCCGTCTTGCCCGGCTCCTTCGCCACGATCGCGGCGATGCGCTTGGCGGCGGCGTCGGTCATCTCGACTTTCATGGCAGACTTGGCATCCGCGTTCATGGGCGTCACCTTGCGTTCGCTCTCGCACAATAGGTATGAAGCGGACGGGGGCAAGTCAACCGGCGGCGGTGCGAAGCGTCTGAAGCCGCCGGCGTGCCGACATGCTGCATTCATGTGGGCGGATGCATGCTAAGCTTGGACATTGGAGGTGCGTGAGATGGGCGACCAGGAGACTCGGGAAGCACGTTCACCACAAGCAGATAAGGCGCTCTCTTACGAGCGCGACTGCCGCGATGGTTATGGCGAGAACAACAAGTCGAAGCGAAAGGCGATTCCGAAATTCAAGGCTGCCTCAAATCGCGAGGGCCGCCATCTGTCCAAGGTCATCGTCGACCGGATGACAGGCGACGAAAATTCGGACGAGGAAGCAGGGCTTCTGGGTGCCGATCGCAAGTCGTTGCAGCCTTGGAAAACCAAATCTCCGGACATGCCCTTGGGCGAGATGTTGGTTCGGCGCAACAAGCTCCGCTAGACCCAGGTAGAGCGGTATTCGCATGGAGAACAATCACGCTGGCCTCGGCGACATCGGCTTCGGCTACCGGCCGCGCGCGCCTTATGCCTGCGATCCGGCGAAAAGCCGCGGCCGGCTGTTCGACGAGGTGGAAAGCCCGACCCGCACGCCGTTCCAGCGCGACCGCGACCGCATCATCCATTCCACCGCCTTCCGCCGGCTGAAGCACAAGACGCAGGTATTCGTCGCCCACGAGGGCGATCATTTCCGTACCCGGCTTACCCACACCATCGAGGTGGCGCAGATCGCCCGCGCGCTGGCGCGGGCGCTGCGGCTCGACGAGGATCTGGCCGAGGCGCTGGCGCTGGTCCACGATTTCGGCCACACGCCCTTCGGCCACACCGGCGAGGAGGCGCTGAACGACAAGATGGCGGCGTGGGGTGGCTTCGACCACAACGCCCAGTCGCTGCGCGTGGTGACGCGGCTGGAGCGTCGCTACGCCGAGTTCGACGGTCTGAACCTCGCCTGGGAGACGCTGGAGGGGCTGGTCAAGCACAATGGCCCGCTGATCGGTCCTGGCGGACAGGGGCTGAAGGGCCAGGTGCCGCGCACGATCCTCGACTACAACGAGCTGCACGACCTCGAGCTCGGACGCTACGCCAGCCTGGAGGCGCAATGCGCGGCGATCGCCGACGACATCGCCTACAACACCCATGACATCGACGACGGCCTGCGCGCCGGGCTGCTCACCATCGGCATGCTGTCCGAGGCGACGCTGCCGGCGCGGCTGCTGGAGGAGGTGAGGGCGCTCTATCCGGCGCTCGATCCGGTCCGCACCGGGCACGAGCTGATGCGCCGCCAGATCACCCGCATGGTCGAGGACGTGATCGCCACCGCCGGCCGCAACCTGGACGGCGTGCGGCCGCAAAGCGTCGACGACGTGCGCGCGGCCGGCCGGCCGATCGTCACCTTCTCCGCCGGGATGGCGGCCGAGGAGAAGCAGCTGAAGGCCTTCCTGTTCGCCCATATCTACCGCCACGAGGAGGTGATGCGCGTGCGCGCCGAGGCCGACCGCATCGTGCGCGAGCTGTTCGACGCCTACTACGCCGATCCGCGCGCCATGCCCGACGGCTGGCGCGAGGGGCTGGACCGTGCCGAACCGCGCATCAAGGCGCGGCATGTCGCCGATTTCCTGGCGGGGATGACAGACACCTACGCCATCAAGGAATATGCGCGTCTGTTTGACCGGACGCCGGATTTGCGTTAGGCAACGGGCGCATTTCCGGCCGCAGCAGCATGCCCCGAGCCGCAATTTCCAGGAACAGCATCATGAACGTGTTCGCCGACTTCAACGAGCGGATCAGGAAAGTCGTTGAAGGCCTTGAACTGAAGACCGCAACCGGAGCGCCGCTCGACCTCGGCCGCGTCTCCGTCGAGCCGCCGCGCGACGCCAGCCATGGCGACCTGGCGACCAATGCCGCCATGGTTCTGGCCAAGGCGGCCGGGCAGAACCCGCGGGCGCTGGCCGAGACGATCGCCGCCGCGCTCGAGGCCGATCCCGACGTCGCCGAGACGGCGGTGGCCGGCCCCGGCTTCGTCAATCTGCGCCTCAAGGACGCCTACTGGCAGGCCTATCTCGTCCGCCTCGTCCATCTCGGCCCGGACTTCGGCCGCTCGCGGATGGGCAGGGGCGCCAAGGTCAATGTCGAATATGTCTCGGCCAACCCGACCGGGCCGATGCATGTCGGCCACTGCCGCGGCGCCGTGGTCGGCGACACGCTCGCCAACCTCCTCGCCTTCACCGGCCACGACGTTACCAAGGAATATCTGATCAACGACGCCGGCGCGCAGATCGACGTGCTCGCGCGCTCCGTGCTGCTGCGCTACCGCGAGGCGCTGGGCGAGGACATCGGCGAGATCCCCGCCGGCCTCTATCCCGGCGACTATCTCGTCCCGCTCGGCAAGCAGCTCGCCGCCGACTATGGCGACGGCCTCCTGAAGATGCCGGACCAGGAGGCGATGGCCATCCTCAAGGATCGCTCGATCGACGCCATGATGGCGATGATCCGCGAGGATCTGGCGCTGCTCAACGTGCATCACGAGGTGTTCTTCTCCGAGCGCTCGCTGCATGCCGACAATGCCAAGGCGATCCGCGCGGCGGTCGCCGAGCTGACGCTGGCCGGCCACATCTACAAGGGCAAGCTGCCGCCGCCCAAGGGCGAGAAGCCGGACGACTGGGAGGACCGCGAGCAGACGCTGTTCCGTTCGACCGCTGTCGGCGACGACATCGACCGGCCGCTGGTGAAGTCCGACGGCCAGTTCACCTATTTCGCCGCCGACGTCGCCTATCTGAAGGACAAGGTGCGGCGCGGCTTCGAGCACACCGTCTTCGTGCTCGGCGCCGACCATGGCGGCTACGTCAAGCGCATGGAGGCGCTGGCGCGCGCCGTCGGCGGCAACAGCCTCAAGCTCACCGTGCTGCTGTGCCAGCTCGTAAAGCTCTACCGCAATGGCGAGCCGGTGCGCATGTCCAAGCGGTCGGGCGACTTCGTCACGCTGCGCGAGGTGGTTGAGGAGGTCGGCCGCGACCCCATCCGCTTCATGATGCTCTACCGCAAGAACGACGCGCCGCTCGACTTCGACTTCGCCAAGGTGACGGAGCAGTCGAAGGACAATCCGGTGTTCTACGTGCAGTACGCCTCGGCGCGCTGCCATTCGGTGTTCCGGCAGGCGAGGGAGCAGCTCGGCGACGTCGCCACGGACCGCGCGGCGCTCACCGCGGATGCCGTGCTGCTGACGGAGGAGAGCGAGATCGCGCTGATCCGCAAGCTCGCCGAATACCCGCGCCTGATCGAATCCGCAGCCCAGTCGCTGGAGCCGCACAGGCTCGCCTTCTACCTCTACGACCTCGCCAGCGCCTTCCATGCGCAGTGGAACCGCGGCACCGAAAATCCGGACTTACGGTTTGTTAAGGTTACCGACCGACAATTGACGCATGCCAGGCTCGGCTTGGTCCAGGCGGTTTTGGACGTGATCACGTCCGGGCTCGGACTGATCGGAGCTGAAGCGCCAAGCGAGATGCGCTAGGCCGAAGCGACCTTAGCCGGTCACCTTTTGCCCACATTGCGCTGGTACGGCGCGGCCCATGCGTGGCGCTGTTCGCGTCGAATTGTGTCCAGGTTCGGAAAAGCACAATGGCAGAAAAAGCAAACCTCAAGATTGCCGACCAGGCCGCGGTCGCGGAAGACGATCCGTTCGCGGAACTGACTCGGATCATGGGTTTCGACCCGCGCCAGCCGGTGAAGCCGGCGGCTGCCGTGGCGAAGCCGGCGGAGGTGAAGCCTGCCGAGCCGCAGATCGACGAGGCCGATTTCGGCATCGATCTCGAGCGTGAGCTGATGGGTGACTTCGCCGCGGAAGAGGCGCCTGTCGCAGCTTATTCCCCGCCCGCGGCTGCCGAGGAGCCGGTTCAGGCCTACGCTCCCAAAACCGCCGATACGACGGTTGCGGAAGTCACGCCGCAGGCCGAAGCCGTGGCCGAAGAGCCCGGGCAGCAGTGGTCTGCTCCGGCCGAGGAAGCGCCGGCGGTCGAAGCCGAGGGCGTCGCGGAAGCTGCCGCCGAGGCCGAGGAAATCCGGGTCGAGGACGATGCGCCGGTCGAGGCGCCCATCGGCTTTCAGGCTGAAGGCCATGAGGCTGACTCAGCGGACCAGCCTGCCGTGCAGTGGCCTGGGGTCGAGGAACTGCCTTTGGCGGAAGCCGAGATGACGGCACCCGAGCCGGAGCTTCATGCGGCTGCCCCGGCAGAGGCCGACGAGCCGGCCGCGGAGGCCGCTGGCGAGCCGGTGGCCGAAGCGGATCATGCCCCGCTGGCGTTCGCGGATGAAGGCGAGCCGGAGGCGGTCGAGGATGCGGCCGCCGAGCCCGGCCTTGTCGAGACGGCCGCCACCGAGCGTTGCGACGAGTCCGTCGCGCGGCCGGAAATCGACGAGCCTGTCGCGCAGGCGGAAGTCCCGGAGCAGGACGGTACGCGAGCGGAAGCATCAGTGTCCTCGGAGTGGGAACTCGACCAGCATTTCGACATCGCATTCGCCGACCAACCCGAGCACCGGCCGCTTGCGGCGGTCCATCACGCGGACGAGGCCGACGCCAGTCGTTCGCCCGTGACCGACGATGTCGCCGAAGCGGCGGAAGAGACGGCTTACAGGCTGCCGCTGGGTGCCGCCTTCTCGCCGCAGCCCTGGGATGACGGACAGGTCGATCGTCAGCCGGAAACGGTTGTCCCCGAAGCGTCATTGGAGACGAGCCTCGAAGAGGAGCTGAACGCGTTGCTCGGCAACGAGCCGGTGGCGGCGGCTGACCATCATGTGTCCGGCGGACATGACCATGCGGAGCCCGTCCAGGCGGCTGCACCGGTGGCCGAGCCGCAGCCGCACTGGCACGACGAACCCGCGATGCAGGCATATGACGACGGCAATGCCGCCGCCGTCGACGAGGAGTGGCTCGAGCCCGTTGACGTGGCGGAAGTCGCCCGGCACGATCAGGCGTGGGGTTCCGTCGCGGCCCCGCGCCATGCGGAGGCGGACGACGAGCTCGACGGGCTATTCGACGACCAGGCTTTTGATGCGGCGATTTCCGACGCGGTAGCTCAGGCGGGCGACGATACGGGGCAAGGCGAGCCTGCCGCCGCGCAGACATGGGAACCGGAGGAATCCATGCCTCGGGACGGACATGACCCTTATGCGGCGCTGGCAGCCATGTCTGCCGACCTGCAGGTGAGCCGCTCGTGGCAGCATGCGCCCGAGCCGGAGCAGACGTTCGAGCCGCCGGCGCAGGCAGCCGCCGTCGCGGCGGCGCGCCAGGAGGTGCCGGACATCGAGACCGTCGAGGTTCCCGAGCAGGCCGTGGCGCTGGCCGACGACCTCGACCTGCCGGTGCTCGCCTATGAGGACGAGCCTGCGCCGGTGCGGCCCTACGACGATCTCGACGCCGAGTTTTCGAACCTTCTCCAGGGCATGAACGCCGGCGTGGCCGAGCAGGCGGTGCAGTCGCAGCAGCCTGCGGATCGCCGCGAGATCCGCATCGAGCAGCCGGCGAGTGTCGGCTATTTCGACGATCCGGCCGTACCGGCCGTTGCTGGAGCGGCCGTCGCGGGAGCGATTGCCGCGCGCGCCGCCGCGGGCGGCGACTACGGCTATGCGTATCAGGAGGCGCCCCGTGCCGCGGCAGCCGGCGCAGCAGGTAGCCGGCAGGATGCCGGGTCGGACGCGCAGTTCGCCTACGATCCCGACTTTGACGAGGAGATCGCCGGGCCTGCCTACACCCAGCTTGCGGAGCGGCCGTCGCGTCGCCGCGGGCTGGTGATCGCCGCGGTGGTCGGCGGCGTGGCGCTGCTTGGCGGTGTCGCCGCCTTCGCCCTGTCCTACGGCGAGGGCCCGGGATCTGGCGAGCTTGCCCTGGTCAAGGCCGATCCATCGCCGGTGAAGATAAAGCCGGAGAATCCGGGTGGCGCGACCATCCCGAACCAGGACGCCAAGGTCTACGATTCCGTTGCGGGTGCCGGCGGTTCCGGCGAGCCGACGCAGGAAAAGCTGCTGAACAGCGCCGAAGAGCCGGTCCAAATGCCGATGCCGGATGACGAGCCGGTCGATCTGGCGATGCAGGACGACGAGGCGGCCGCCGGACAGCCGGCTGAGACTGCCGCGGCAGGCCCGCAGGCGCCGGCCGGGCAGCCGATGCCCAAGGGCGCGGACCGGATCGAGCAGGTCATCCAGGATCCGGGCGTCGACGACAGCGTCGAGGTCGCCGCCGTGGCACCGCGCAAGGTCCGTACCATGATCGTCAAGGCCGACGGCACGCTGGTCGCCCGCGAGGAGCCGGCGCCGGCCGCCGCGCCGGCGCTGGATTCGGCCTCCGAGGGCATCGTCGATCCCGTCGCATCGTCGCCGACGCCGGCCGGCGAGGGTGCCGAGACCACGGCGACGGTGCCGAGTGCTCCGCAGCCGGCGGCCGCTGCCGCGCCGCAGCAGCCCGCGGCCACGGCACCGCAGCAGCCGGCGGCCGCCGCACCGCAGGCGCGCGCCGCCGGAACGACGCCGGACCGCGTGCCCGTGGCGCCGGCCCGTCCGTCCGACCAGCCGGTGGATATCGTCGGCGAGGTCAAGGCCGAACGCGTCGCCGCGCTCGATCCCGCCGCTGCCCCGGCTCCGGGTTCGTGGTCGATGCAGATCGCGTCCCAGCCGACCGAAGCCGCCGCGCAGTCGAGCTACCAGGATCTGCAGCGCCGCTACGGCAGCGTGCTCGAAGGCAAGCAGGCGACCATCGTCAAGGCCGAGATCGCCGGCAAGGGCACCTTCTGGCGCGTCCGCGTGCCGGCCGGCAGCCGCAACGATGCGGTCAAGCTGTGCGAGACCTACAAGGCCGCCGGCGGCAGCTGCTTCGTATCGAGATAGTTCCCTGCCCAACAATCCAGTGGGTTCGAACCGGCGCGGGACCATCCCGCGCCGGTTTTTCGTTCAATCCCGGCCTTGCACGGGGTAAAACGCTGACATGACCGAATCAAAAGCCATGATCCTGGGTTGCGCCGGCAAGGCGCTCAACGAGGACGAGATCCGCTTCTATCGCGACGAGCGGCCCTGGGGGTTCATCCTTTTCGCGCGCAACATCGGTGAGCCCTCGCAGATATCCGATCTGGTCGCCTCGATGCGCGACGCGGTCGGCCGCCCCGAGGCCCCGGTCTTCATCGACCAGGAGGGCGGGCGGGTGCAGCGCCTGCGCCCGCCGATCGCGCCGAACTATCCGGCCGGCGCCGCCGTCGGCGCGCTCTACCGCGAGGATCGCGAGGCCGGCTTGCGGGCCGCGTGGCTGCTCGCCAGGCTGCATGCCTTCGACCTGCTGAAGTTCGGCATCACCGCCGACTGCCTGCCCGTGCTCGACGTGCCCATCGAGGGCGCCAGCGACGTGATTGGCAGCCGCGCCTACGGCAAGGATCCCGCGACCGTCACCGCGCTCGGCCGTGCGGCCGCCGAGGGACTGCTGTCGGGCGGCGTGCTGCCGGTCATGAAGCACATGCCGGGCCACGGCCGCGCCTTTTCCGATACGCATTTCGAGCTGCCGACGGTGGATACCTCGCTGGACGAGCTGCGCCGCCACGACTTCGCCCCCTTCAGGGCGCTCAGCCACCTGCCGATCGGCATGACCGCGCATGTCGTCTACGCCGCCGTCGACCCCTCCGCCCCGGCGACCACGTCGGAAAAGGTGGTACGCGAGATCATCCGCGGCGAGATCGGCTTCGACGGGCTGCTGGTCAGCGACGACACCTCGATGAAGGCGCTTTCTGGGGATTTCCCTGAGAAGGCCGCCGCCATCCTTGCGGCCGGCGTCGACATCGTTCTCCACTGCAACGGCGTCATGGACGAGATGGCGGGCATCGCCTCGCGCACGCTGCCGCTCGCCGGCAGCTCGCTGCAGCGGGCCGAGCGGGCGCTGGCCGCCGTCAAGGGCGGGGACGCGACCGCCGAGGTGCAAGCGCGTGCCGAGTTCGCGCGGTATTTCGAGGCGGTGGCGTAAGGCATGATCCCGGAAAAGTGCAGGCTTTTCGGATAAGATCATGCGGTAAAACAAAGAGTTGGAACGGGATGATGACTCTTTTCATCCGGTTTTGACACGGAAGGGACGGCATTGGCCGCGACCGGAGAGCAGAAAGCCGCGAAGGCCATTCCGATGGACCGCCTGTGGGCGGACCAGCCGGAGGAGCGCGCGACCACCGATCCGGCGCTGGTCGTCGACGTCGACGGCTTCGAGGGGCCGCTCGACCTGTTGCTGCATCTGGCGCGCAACCAGCGGGTCGATCTGGCGCGCATCTCCATCCTGGCGCTCGCCGAGCAGTATCTTGCCTTCATCGACAAGGCGCGCACCGTTCGGCTGGAGCTCGCCGCCGACTATCTCGTCATGGCGGCGTGGCTGGCCTATCTGAAGTCGCGGCTCCTGATCCCCAAGCAGCCGGACGACGCCGGCGACAGCGGCGAGGAGATGGCGGCGGTGCTGCAGTTCCGCCTGAAGCGGCTGGAGGCGATGCGCGACGCCGCCGCCCGCCTCGTCAACCGCAACCGGCTCGGCCGCGACGTCTTCGCGCGCGGCGCGCCGGAACTCGTCATCGTCGAGAAGCGCAACCGGTACGCGGCGAGCCTCTACGACCTGCTCACCGCCTATGCCATCCAGCGCCAGCGCCAGGCGGTGACCAATGTGCGCATCGCCAAGCGCGGCGTCTGGTCGCTGAAGGAGGCGCGCGACATCCTCGCCCGGCTGATCGGCGTGGCGAAGGACTGGACGGCGCTCGACCGCTTCCTCGTCGACTATCTCGCCGGGCCGGAGGAACGCGCCACCGCCATCGCCAGCTCCTTCGCCGCCACGCTCGAAATGGTCCGCGAGGGCCAGCTCGAGATGCGGCAGGACGGCGCCTTCTCCCCGCTCTACCTGCGCGGCCGCCAGGCGGCCGCATCAACCGCCGGGACAGCATCATGAGCGAAGCCGCCAACGCCCGCGTGATCCCCTTCGCCGCCGACGGCGAGCCGGCCCGCAACCCGGCCGAGCGCCTGCATCTGGCCGAGGCCGCGCGCATGGCCGAGGCCATCGTCTTCGCCAGCGCCGAGCCGGTCAGCGAGGCGCAGCTCGCCCAGCGCCTGCCGGACGGCATCGCCGTGCCCGAGGTCATGGCCGAGCTGCAGGCGATCTATTCGCGGCGCGGCGTCAACCTGGTTCGGGTCGGCTCGGGATGGGCCTTCCGCACCGCGCCCGATCTCGCCTTCATGATGACGCGCGACGCCGTGCAGCAGAAGAAGCTGTCGCGCGCCGCCCTCGAAGTGCTCGCCATCATCGCCTACCACCAGCCGGTGACGCGCGCCGAGATCGAGGACATCCGCGGCGTCGAGACCTCGAAGGGCACGCTCGACACGCTGCTGGAGACCGAATGGGTGCGCCTGCGCGGCCGCCGCCGCACGCCGGGACGTCCGGTCACCTATGGCACCACCGAAGGGTTCCTTGACCATTTCGGCCTGGAGGAGATCCGCGACCTGCCCGGCGTCGAAGAGCTGAAGGGCGCCGGCCTGCTGGCCGCGCGCATGCCCGCCAATTTCTCCGTGCCGCTGCCGCCGGCCAGCACCGACGAGCTCACCGAGGACGAGGATCCGCTGACCGACGTCGACCTGGAGGAGCTCGGCCTGTTGACACCGCGCGTGGCGGATGATTGAGCCTCCGCGCGTAAACGCGGAAGGCCGGACGCATTGACCATCGACGAGGCGAGCACGGGCAAGCGCACGACGGCGGGCGTGACCTTCGCCGCGCGGCTTGTCTTCGACGACATCAGCCATTCCTTCGCGCCGGGCACCGAGACGCTGCGCAACGTATCGCTCGCGGCCGAACCCGGCGAGGTGCTGTGCCTGCTCGGCCCCTCCGGCTCGGGCAAGACCACGCTGCTCAGGATCGCCGCCGGCATCGAGCCGCAGAGCACCGGCCGCGTCCTGCTCAACGGCCGCGAGATCGCCGGTCCGGCCGTGTTCCTGCCGCCGGAGAAGCGCTCCATCGGCCTGGTCTTCCAGGATTTCGCGCTGTTCCCGCACATGACCATCCTCGACAATGTGCGCTTCGGCCTGACCGAGCTGTCGCGCGAGGAGGCCCGCCGCGAGGCGATGATCGCGCTCTCCAGGGTCGGGCTCGAGGCTTACGCCGCCGCCTATCCGCATGTGCTCTCGGGCGGCGAGCAGCAGCGCGTCGCGCTCGCCCGGGCGCTGGCGCCGCGGCCGGCGGTGCTGTTGATGGACGAGCCGTTTTCCGGGCTGGACTCGCGGCTGAAGGATTCGGTGCGCGCCGAGACGCTGGCGATCCTGCGCGAGAGCCGCGCTACCGCGATCGTGGTGACCCATGACGCGGAAGAGGCGATGCGCATGGGCGACCGCATCGCGCTCCTGAAGGACGGAAGGCTGGTACAGGCGGGCAGGGCCGAGGAGCTCTATCTCAACCCGAACGACCTGTTCGTCGCCGGCTTCTTCTCTGAGCTCAACATTTTCGGCGGGCGGGTGCGCGGCGGCTTGGTCGAGACGTCGGTCGGCCGGATCGCCGCGCCGGGGCTCGCCGATGGCACTGAGACCACCGTCGCCGTGCGCACCACCGGCTTCGACGTGAGCGAAACCGAGGGGCAGGTGGAGGCGCGAATCCTGTCGCGACGCTATCTCGGCGTCATCGAATTGCTGGAGCTGGCGGTTCCCGGGGCCGAAACTCCGGTGCGGGCGCGGGTCCGCTGCGGCATCTTGTCCGCCCGTTCACGCGATATTTGGTTCTCGTTGCGCGAATCGGACGTTCTTCTGTTTGAAACGCGGCGCGAAAACGCATAGATCAGTCACGAGAAACGATCTCTGAGAGAGTTTGGATATGGGTTCCTTTTCGATATGGCACTGGCTGATCGTGCTGGTGGTCGTGCTGCTGCTGTTCGGTCGCGGCAAGATCCCCGAGCTGATGGGCGACATGGCCAAGGGCATCAAGAGCTTCAAGAAGGGCATGTCGGACGAGGACGCCGAGGAGGCGAAGGCGGCCGCCGACGCCAAGACGGTCGAGCATCGCGCCGACGAAACCATGGCGGCCCGCGAGAAGGCCAGCAAGAGCTGAGCCTTTTCCTCGGCAAAGCCGGATTGATGCAGCATGTTTGAGATCGGCTGGACCGAAATGCTCGTGATCGCGGTCGTCATGATCGTGGTCGTGGGACCGAAGGATTTGCCGAAGATGCTGCGCACCATCGGCAAGATGACCGCCAAGATGCGGTCGATGGCGGGCGACTTCCAGAAGCAGTTCAACGAGGCCTTGAAGGAGGCCGAGCTGGACGAGGTCAAGAAGTCGGTCGATTCGCTGCGCAGCATGAACCCGGCTTCCGAGATCAAGAAGCAGCTCAACCCGTTCGAGAAGGCCGCGGCCGATGTTCGTGCGGGATTGCAGTCGCTCAATCCGGGCGCGCAGCCGGCCCAGCCGGCCGACGAGCAGAAGCCGGCCGAGCCCGATGCGCACGCGGCCGAGCCGCTGAAGAACGGCGCGACCGCCATGCCGGGCGTCGCCGGGCCGGAGGCCATGCCGTCGCCGCCCGCGGCGCTCGCCACGCCGGCGCCTTCGCCGGAGCCGGCGAAGCCTGCTGCGGCCCCGGCGCCCATGGCTGCCCCGCAGGCGGCCAAGGCGAATGGCACGGCCGCGCCAGAGGCGAAGCCGAAGAAGACCGCGCCAGCCGGGAAGGCGAAGCCTGCGCCGGCCGGCAAGGCCGCTCCGGCCGAGGCGTCCGCCGCCAAGGCGTCGGCCAAGCCGAAACCGCCTGCCGCCGGCAAGGCGACTACCGGCAAGGGCAAGGCGACGGCCGCGAAGGCCAGGGAACGAGCAGGAAGCGATACGTGAGCGCCAAACGGGACGAAGACGACATCGAGGCCTCGTCGGCGCCGCTGATGGAGCACCTGATCGAGTTGCGGTCGCGCCTGATGTGGGCGATCGGCGGCTTCTTCGTCGCTTTCCTCGTCTGCTTCTTCTTCGCCAAGCAGCTGTTCAACCTGCTGGTGATCCCGTTCAAATGGGCGGTGCACTGGGCCGGTCTCGCCAACGAGCAGGTGGAGCTCATCTACACGGCGCCGCAGGAATTCTTCTTCACCCAGATCAAGCTCGCCATGTTCGGCGGGCTGGTCATCGCCTTCCCGCTGATCGCCGCGCAGATCTACAAGTTCGTGGCGCCAGGCCTCTACAAGACCGAGCGCGCCGCCTTCCTGCCGTTCCTCGTTGCTTCGCCCATCCTGTTCCTGATGGGCGGTGCACTCGTCTATTTCTTCTTCACGCCGATGGTGATGTGGTTCTTCCTGTCGATGCAGCAGGTCGGGCCCGGGCAGGAGGTGCAGATCTCGCTGCTGCCGAGGGTTTCGGAATATCTCAGCCTGATCATGACGCTGATCTTCTCCTTCGGCCTGGTGTTCCAGCTTCCGGTCGTCACCACGCTGATGGCGCGCGTCGGCCTGCTGACGTCGCAGGGGCTGAAGGACAAGCGCAAATGGGCGATCGTGATCGCCTTCGTCGTCGCCGCCGTGCTGACGCCGCCCGACCCGGTGAGCCAGATCGGCCTGGCCGTGCCCACCATCCTGCTCTACGAGGTCTCGATCTGGTGCGCCCGCATGGTCGAGCGGAAGCGCGAGGAGGAGAAGCTGGCGGCCGAGAAGGACGAGAGCGATTCCGCCTCGAGCGCGGCGACCTGAGGGACCGCTCCCGGAACTCCACGCTTCGCTTCTACGCCTTGGAGGGGATGAAGCTTAAACGTCACCGCCCGGTCGCGGCATCGGCAACGGACGGCATCTGCCATAGTAACTCCATGCGGTTGGGACCATCTGTTCTACGCAGCCGGAGCACTTCGCCGTCGCTACGGCATGGATCCTAGGGTCTGCGCCTCCGCTTCGCTCCGGCTTCGCCCTAGAATGACGAACTCATCGGGAGTCTCCGCCAATCGCCGACGTTGGCCACTAGCGGTAAACCCCTTTGCCTTCGTCATCCTAGGGCGGAGCCGGAGCGAAGCGGAGGCGCAGACCCTAGGATCCATGCCGTACCGGTTGTGAAGTGCTCCGGCGATGCGGAATCACCCCATCCCACGGCATTCGGCTCGGTCGATCCGGAGATCGAGCAGGGGATAGTTTTCTTTCCTTCCGTCGAAAAGCGGTGCAGCTTCAAAGCCGACGCGAACGAGAAAAGCGCAATTTCCCCGGCACTTAGCCGCTTGCGCCACTTCGAGCGAACAGGCCCGCCGCAATTATTTTATCCCCTCCCTTTCCATCTCCCCCATACTTGCACTCGAAAGCCGCTCCCTGCGGGAATCTGGTGCGCACCGGGTATCAGGAGGGAGCGTCGGCGCCGGGTCGGCCGCGCAAACGGTAGCGCGGCTGGCGTGAGCTGGAGACCCGGGCCCCAGCCGCGAAGGTCGCGCGAATGCGGGTTAGCGGACGGGCAAGAACGCCGGCGGGGCGCGGGTCACCGCGCCACGTATTTACTTAGAGAGGCTCGGCCCCGCGCCCCGCTTCCCGCACTTTCCTTTCAATGGCCAGACTGCAAAGCAGGGCGTGGCGAGGATGAAGCGCGCAGCATTTCCCTCCCCCTTGAGGGGAGGGTGGCCGCGCAGCGGCCGGGTGGGGTCGCCGCGGCAGCGCTCGACCCCCTGCCGCCTCGCCGGGCCAGCCGTGATTTGACACCGCCGCGGCCGTCCGGCATGAGCGGCAGCGGAATTTCCCCAGGAAGGACGTTCGATACCGACCATGTTTGACATTCGATGGATTCGCGAAAAGCCGCAGGCCCTGATCGACGCGCTGGTGAAGCGCCAGTGGTCGGAGCAGGACGCGCGTTCGACCGTCGAAGGCGTGCTGCTGCTGGACGAGACGCGCCGCGCCCATCTCGGCGAGTTGCAGGTCAAGCAGGAGCGCCGCAACGCCGCCTCGCGCGAGATCGGCAACGCCATGCGCAACAAGGACATGGCACTGGCCGAGCAGCTCAAGCTCGAGGTCAATGCCATCAAGGCCTTTCTCGGCGCCGCCGAGCAGACCGAGCGCGACAACGACAAGGCGCTGGAGGATGCGCTGGCCGTCATTCCCAACGTGCCGCTGGACGACGTGCCGGTCGGCGCCGACGAGAGGGGCAATGTCGAAGTCCGCAAGGTCGGCGAGGTAAGACCGCGCCCGAACTGGGCCAGGGAGCATTTCGAGATCGGCGAGGCGCTCGGCCTGATGGATTTCGAGCGCGCGGCAAAACTGTCGGGCGCGCGCTTCACCGTGCTGAAGGGTCAGCTTGCCCGGCTCGAGCGCGCCCTCGGCCAGTTCATGCTCGACCTGCACACGACCGAGCACGGCTATACTGAGGTGATCCCGCCGCTGCTGGTGCGAGACGAGGCAATGTTCGGAACGGGTCAGTTGCCTAAATTTGAAGACGACCTGTTTCAAACTTCTCGTTCGAAGAGGTTCGTGGATCAACCCGAGGAAATTAAGCAGGACTTTGAACGTTTGACGCGTCTACAGGACGATTGGGAGACATACCGGCAAACGGCAGCCCCTGTAGCGCATCTTTCGTACCCAGATTTTATTATGCGTGAAACACAGGCCTTTTTGGACAAGCACGGCAATTCTGCACGTCTTTGGATGATTCCGACCTCAGAAGTTCCGCTGACCAACCTCGTGCGCGAGGAAATCCTCCGACACGACGATCTGCCGCTGCGCTACACCGCGCTCACCCCCTGCTTCCGCTCCGAAGCCGGCTCGGCCGGCCGCGACACGCGCGGCATGCTGCGCCAGCACCAGTTCTACAAGGTCGAGATGGTGTCGATCACCGACCAGGAGAATTCGCTGGCCGAGCACGAGCGCATGACCGAATGCGCCGAAACGGTGCTGAAAAGACTCGGCCTGCCGTTCCGCACCGTGGTGCTGTGCACCGGCGACATGGGTTTTGGCGCGCGCAAGACCTACGACATCGAGGTGTGGCTGCCCGGCCAGAACGCCTATCGCGAGATCTCGTCCTGCTCGGTCTGCGGCGATTTCCAGGCGCGCCGCATGGACGCCCGCTACAGGGACAGGGGCGGCAAGGGCAACCTCTTCGTCCACACCCTCAACGGCTCGGGCGTCGCCGTCGGCCGCGCGCTGATCGCGGTTTTGGAGAATTACCAGAACCAGGACGGCTCCGTTAGCATTCCTGAAGCATTGCGCCCCTATATGGGCGGGCTGGAAAAGATCGGGGCCTGATTGTGCGTATCCTCCTGACCAATGACGACGGCATCCATGCCGAGGGCCTGCAATGCCTGGAGCGGATCGCCCGGACGCTCAGCGACGACGTCTGGGTGGTGGCGCCCGAAACCGACCAGTCCGGCTTCGCCCATTCGCTGTCGCTGTCGGAGCCGCTGCGCCTGCGCAAGCTCGACGACCGCCATTTCGCCGTGCGCGGCACCCCGACCGACTGCGTCATCATGGGCGTGAAGAAGATCCTGCCGGAGCCGCCGGACCTGGTTCTCTCCGGCGTCAATGCCGGCTCGAACGTCGCCGACGACGTGACCTATTCCGGTACGGTGGCCGGCGCCATGGAGGGCACGCTTCTCGGCATCCGCGCCGTCGCGCTCAGCCAGGCCTACCGCGTGCAGGAGGGGATCGGCCGGGAGGTCGCGTGGGAGACGACCGAGGCGCATGCGCCGACCCTGCTGGGGAAGCTGCTGCGTGTCGACCTGCCGGCCGGCGTCTTCCTCAACGTCAACTTCCCCAATTGCGCGCCCGACGAGGTCGAGGGTGTCGCCGTCGCCGCCCAGGGCAAGCTCGCCTACGGCATGTGGATCGACGAGCGCACCGACGGCCGCGGTTTCCCCTATTACTGGCTGCGCTTCGGCCGCGAGGCGGCGGAAACGCGCAGCGGCACCGACCTGCATGCGCTCGGCAACCGCATGGTCTCGGTGACGCCGCTGAAGATGGATCTGACCGCGCATGAGCTGCGCGACCAGCTGGCCAAGGCGCTTGCATGACAGGCGGCCGGGAGGGGTTCGCCGCCTTCATGCTGCGGCTGCGCGGGCGCGGCGTTCCGCGCGAGGTGATCGCCGCCTTCGAGGCGACGCCGCGCGCCGACTTCCTGTCGGGGCAGTTCCATGACCTCGCCTGGTCCGACCGCATGCTGCCGATCGACTGCGGCGAGGCGATCGAAGGCGTCGACCTGCAGGCGCAGGTCATCGCCGCGCTGCGCATCGAGCCGGGCAACCGCATCCTCGAGATCGGCACCGGCACCGGCTATACCGCCGCCGTCATGTCCCGCTTCGCCGGCCGGGTGACGACGCTCGACCGCTACAAGACGCTCGTCGACCAGGCGCGCCAGCGCTTCGAGCTGTTCGGCATCCAGAACGTGCATGCACGGCAGGCCGACGGCATCAACGGCCTGATGGGGGAGGGGCCGTTCGACCGGATCGTCGTCTGGGCCGCGTTCGACAGCCATCCGCGCATCTTCGTCGACCAGCTTTCCACCGGCGGCACCATGGTGGCGGCGATCGGGCCGGAGGAGGGACGGCAGGCGCTGGTCCGCCTGGGCAAGGTCGGCAGCCGCTTCGAGCGCGAGGACCTCGGCGAGGTCCGTTTGCAACCGATCGCCAAGGGCCTGGCGGCCGTCCTGTGATCGCGCCGGCGGCTTAAAAATGAGGCATGGCCGCCGTCCGCTTTAACCGCCCAGTAACATTAACGCGCTTTAATCATAGCCGGTTGTACCGGGTAAAAGCGGGTTAGTACGATGCTGGTGAGTGTATTGCGGTCGAACAAGCGCAAGCTGTGGCGCGGTGCGGCTCTTCTGCTGGTCACGGGGATGGCCGCGGGGTGCAGCTCGCAGTCGGCGCGCTTCGGCGGTGTCGACGACATCTTCACCGGCTCGACGGCGAATCAGCGCCAGATCATCAATGACGGAGGCCAGGCCTATCCGGGTGACGCCGCGCCGGTCGCGGCAGCGCCGGTGGATGCCGTCTCCACCGGTTCGGTGAGCCGGGGCTCCCTGGCGCCGGTCTCCGCCCAGCCGACTATGGCGGCCGCAACTCCCGCGCCTGTCGCCCCGGCACCTGCCGTTTCCGCGCCCAGGCCGCAGGCGGCCCCGACGCTCGCTTCCGCTGCTTCGACGCCTGCACGCCCGGCCGAGCCGCAGATGGCGTCCGGGGCGGCCGATCCGGCCGGCTGGTCGCGCGCCGGCGGCACCCAGGTGACAGTTCGGGAAGGCGAGACCGTCTACAACCTGTCGCGCCGCTTCGGCGTGCCGGCCAACGTGATCGCCAGGGTCAACGGCCTGCCGGAAGGCGGCGGCCTGCAGACCGGCCAGAAGATCGTCATCCCAACCTACGTCTATTCCAACAAGGCCCCCGTTTCGGCGCCCGACAATCACCCGGCCGTCGCCGATGCGAAGTCCTCCACCGGGACCCGCTACGACGTTCCCGCCGACAAGGTGCCGGTGCCGAGCAGGGCGCCGCAGCAGACCCTTGCCGTGCTGCCGCAGCCGCCCAAGGTGAAGGAGGCCGCGGTGCCGGCGGCGACCGATCCGAACGCCGCCAGCAGTTCCGGCCAGCCCAAGCCGAAGTCCGTCGCCGGTGCCTATACGGTGCAGGACGGCGACACGCTGACCCGCGTCGCCAAAAAGACCGGTGTGAGCGTCGCGGCGCTGAAGGCCGCCAACGGCATGCAGGACGGCGTGCTGCGCATCGGCCAGACGCTCAAGGTGCCGGCCGCCGGTCAGGCGCCGGCCGTCGCGCAGGCCGCGCCCGGCATCGACAAGACGGCCACGGGCGCCGTGCCGCCGGTTGCCAAGCCGACGCAGCAGGAGGCGGTCGCCGCCTACACCCCGCCCAGGAAGACCGACAAGGTGATCGAGCAGGCCGAGAGCGCCGCCGTTGCCGCGCCCAGCTCGACCGGCATCGACCGCATGCGCTGGCCGGTGCGCGGAAAGGTCATCTCCTCCTACGGCAAGGGCGCCGGACGCGACGGCATCGACATCGCCGTGCCCGAAGGGACGCCGGTGAAGGCGGCGGAGAACGGCGTGGTCATCTATGCCGGCGACGGGCTGAAGGAGTTCGGCAACACCGTGCTGGTGCGCCACGACAACGGGCTGGTGACCGTCTACGGCCACGCCAGCGAGCTCAAGGTGCAGCGCGGCCAGAAGGTCAAGCGCGGCGACGACATCGCGGTGTCCGGCATGAGCGGCAGCGCCAACGCGCCGAAACTGCATTTCGAGGTGCGCAAGAACTCGGCCCCGGTCGATCCCACCACCTATCTGGAGTAGGCGCGCCGGCATTTTTTCGCCGGCGCGTCTCTCAGGTCGCCTCGAGCACCATGTTGAGCGGCGTCGCCGCGGCGCGTCGGACCTTGCTGAAGCCGCCGGAGCGGATCACTTCGGTCAGCCGCTTCTCGCCCGCCTGGGCACCGAGCGCCAGCCCGGTTTCCTGCGCCAGCGAGGTGGGCACGCAGATCATCGTCGAGGCCGAGTAATAGAGCCGCCCGACCGGGTTGACATTGTCCTCCAGCGTGTCGCCGGCCATCGGCTCGACCACCATCCACGTGCCGCCGTGCCCGAGCGCCTGGCGGATATGCGCCGCCGCGGCTTCGGGATCGCCCATGTCGTGCAGGCAGTCGAAGCAGGTGACGAGATCGAAGCCGCCGCCCGGGAAGTCTTGGGCCCGCCCCACTTCGAAGCCGACATTGGTCATCCCGTGCGCCCGCACATGCGCGGTTGCGGCCGCGATCGAGGCCGGATGGAAGTCGTATCCGGTGAAGTGCGACTTCGGGAAGGCCTGTGCCATCAGGATCGTCGACAGGCCGTGGCCGCAGCCGACGTCTGCGACCTTCGCTCCCTTGTTCAGCTTGTCGACCACGCCGTCCAGCGCGGGCAGCCAATCCTGCACCAGTGCGTTGACGTAGCCCGGCCGGAACAGCCGCGCCACGGCGCAGAACATGCAGCCGGCCTGGTCGCTCCACGCGACGCCCTTGCCGGTCTTGAAGGCCGCCTGCACCTTGGGCTGGTTTTCGACCATCGCGGCGGCGGTGTCGAAGGCGCCGATCAGATTGACCGGACTGTCGGGTTCGGCAAACACGAAGGCCTGCTCGGGCGTCAACGAGAAGCGTCCGCCCTCGTAGGTGACATAGCCGGACGCCGTCTGCGCGCAGAGCCACTCGCGCACATATCGCGGCGCGCAGCCTGCGGCCGCGGCAAGATCGTCGGCTGTCGCCGGTCCGCTGTTTCTGAGCGCGGCGTAGAGGCCGAGCGTGTCGCCTATTCGCACCAGAGGCACGCTCACGGCGCCGCCGAGGTCGCCGAGCACGCGGCCGACCAGCTCGTTCAACCTGGTTTCGTCGATCTGGGTCATATCGCATTCCTCCTGGTCTCTGGAGGGCTTGCTGCCGCTCCGAGGCTTCCAGGATGCGCGCGTGCATGGCGGCCGGCATGGGGCGGCTGTCCCGCGTGGCCAGCAAAATCCGGCTCGGGCCGGGGACAGATGTCCCGCGCGGGCCCCGGAAAGGACCTCAGCCGGACAGCGACTTGACGATAGCCTGCGAACGGCTGTGAACGTCGAGCTTGTCGAAGATCGCCGACAACTGGTTGCGCACCGTCTTCTCGCTCTTGCCCAGGCGCTGGGCGATCGTGCGGTTGTCGAGCCCCTTCGCGACGAGGTCGAGGATCGCCTTTTCTGCGGGAGTCAGTCCGGCATCGCGGACAGCGTGGGGCTGCGTCGCCTGGTCCTGCCCTAAAAACCCCGCGAGTTCGGCCTGGAACACCGCCCACGCAGGCTCGTCAGGCAGCAGCACGTGGTTCCTGCTCTCCAGCGGCACGAAGCGCGCGCCGGGGATGGCGGCCGCCAGCTTGCAGCCTTCGTTGAAGGGCACGCGCATGTCGCCGCGGCTGTGCATGACCAGCGTCGGCACGCTGAGCCTTGCCGCAAGGTCGAGGACGTCGATGCCCTGCATCTGCCAGAGCAGTTGCGCCGCGACGTCGGCAGTCGCCGTCTCCCGTTCGAGATCGCCCCACCAGCGATGTTGCTCCGGCTTGCCGCCCGGAATGAAGAGATTGGTGAAGAACCGGCAGAACGCGGGGTTGTCGCGACCCCAGCCGATGCGGACGAAATTGACCAGCGTCTCCGCCTCCAGCCGCTCGGCATCGTTCTGGGCACGCACACGCCCGCCCTGGCCGTAGGCGTTGACGAGTACGAGACGGGAGACGCGCTCCGGGTGCCTGAGCGCGAACGCGATCCCGAGCGCGCCGCCCTGCGACAGGCCGAGCAGGACGAAACGTGGCTCCTTGATCGTCGCTGCCACGGCGTCGAGGTCGGCATGCCAGGCGTCGATCGTCAGGTCCGCGACATGGCGGTCCGACAAGCCGCATCCGCGCGGGTCGTAGCGGACGAAACGGTTACGGGCCGAAAGCGCCTCCACCCATGGCCGCCACACCGGGCTTTCGAGATCGTAGTCGACATGACTCAGCCAGTGCGCGGCTCGCAGGATCACCGGACCCTCGCCGCATGACGCCACGGCGATGCGTGTGCCGTCGGCGGAGGCACAGAAGCCTATCGTCTGCCGCAGTTTCATGGCCCCACGTTACCGCAGCAGCCCGCGCCGTGACAGCCGGAACCGCGGAGGGCGGGTAGCTCGGCCGGCTCGAAGGTCTGGAGATCACCGTCGACGGCGGCCCCGCGCTCAATCCTTCAGCGGCTTGCCAAGCCGACCGGCGAGATCCTGGATGAACTGCCAGGCGACGCGACCGGAGCGGCTGCCGCGCGTCGTCGCCCATTCCAGTGCCTCGGCGCGCAGCGTTTCCGGATCCATGTCGAGGCCGTGATAGCCGACATAGCCGTCGATCATCTCGAGATATTCGTCCTGCGAGCATTTGTGGAAGCCGAGCCACAGGCCGAAGCGGTCCGACAGCGATACCTTTTCCTCGACCGCTTCCGATGGATTGATCGCCGTCGAGCGTTCGTTGTCGATCATGTCGCGCGGCAGAAGATGCCGGCGGTTCGAGGTCGCGTAGAAGATGACGTTGGCAGGCCGGCCCTCGACTCCGCCTTCGAGCGCCGCCTTGAGCGATTTGTAGGACGTGTCGTCGTGGTCGAAGGAGAGGTCGTCGCAGAACAGGACGAAGCGGTGCGGCGACGTCTTCAGGATCGCCATCAGCCGGGGCAGGGTGTCGATGTCCTCGCGATGGATCTCCACTAGCTTGAGCGGCGTCTTGCCTTCGCCATTGACTGTGGCGTGCGCGGCCTTCACCAGCGACGATTTTCCCATGCCGCGCGCGCCCCACAGCAGCACGTTGTTGGCCGGCAGGCCGGCGGCGAAGCGCTGCGTGTTGTCGACGAGGATGTCGCGCACCCGGTCGACGCCGCGGATCAAGCCGATCTCGACGCGGTTGACGCGATGTACCGGTTCGAGCACGCCTTGCTCGGCCGACCAGACGAAGCAATCGGCACCGTCGAGATCGGTCGGCGGTGGCGCCGGCGGCGCGATCCGGCCGACGGCCTCGATCAGGCGGTCGAGCTTCTCCGACAGGGCTTGCAGCGAGGGGCTTGGCATGAGAGGCGTCCGGACGTTTCGTTGGCGCACACGGATACGCGAATCCGCCCGTCAGCCCAAGAGGCGGCCGCTGGTCCAGGACGGCAAAAAGCTGCGGGTAAGCCGCCGGGGCGGCCGCGGATCGTCGCGAGGCTCTCGAAAACCGCTGAATCAGCGGCGAAAAGCGGCGATCCGCCGCGCCGGGCCGGTTGCAATGGCGCCTCGACCGACTATATTCCGGCCAACTTTTGGCGGGGCCATGGCGGCTCCTTTTTCCACCTCAGGAGCACTCTCGCATGATCGTGACGCCGGCATATGCACAGGGCGTGGGCGCGGGCCCGGATATGTTCATCAGTATCCTGCCGTTCGTCCTCATCTTCGTGATCATGTACTTCCTGATCATCCGGCCGCAGCGCACCCAGTTGAAGAAGCGCAACGAGATGCTGGTCGCGATCCGCAGGGGCGACACCGTCGTCACCGGCGGCGGCTTCGTCGGCAAGGTCACCAAGGTGATCGACGACAACGAGCTCGAGATCGACCTCGGCGGCATGAAGGTGACCGCCCTGCGCTCGACCATCGCCGACGTGCGCGTCAAGGGCGAGCCGATCGCCAACCAGAACGTCAAGAAATAAACGCCATCGGGGCCTAGAGTCCCGATCGGCCGCGGCACGGACTGAAGGCAGATGCTTTATTTTTCACGCTGGAAGACGATCGGCATCTGGGGCGTCGTGCTCCTGGGTGTGCTCTTTGCGCTTCCCAACCTGATGTCCGAATCGTTCCGCGACAGCCTGCCGGGCTGGGTGCCGAGCCGGCCGATGACGCTCGGGCTCGACCTGCAGGGCGGCTCGCACATCCTGCTGGCGGTGGACCGCAACGATCTCGTCAACGAGCGCCTGCAGGCCGTGCGCGACGACATCCGCACCCTGCTGCGCGACGCCCGGATCGGCTACACCGGCCTGTCCGGCACCGGCCGCTCCGTGCAGGTGCGCATCCGCGAGGCGAACGAGGTCGACAAGGCCAGGACGGCGCTGCAGACGCTGATCCAGCCGGTGACCAGCGGCGTGTTCGGTACCGGCTCCATCACCGAGGTGACGCTGGAAGAGCCGGAGCCGGGATTGCTGCGCTATACGCTTACCGACGAGGGCATCGACTACCGTATGTCGTCGGCCGTCACCCAGTCGATCGAGGTGATCGGGCGGCGCGTCAACGAGCTCGGCACCACCGAGCCGGTCATCCAGCGTCAGGGCGTCGACCGCGTGCTCGTCCAGGTGCCAGGCCTCCAGGATCCGCAGCGGCTCAAGGATATTCTCGGGCAGACGGCCAAGCTCACCTTCCAGATGGTCGATCAGTCGGTGCCGGTCCAGGAAGCGATGCAGGGGCGGCCGCCGGCGGGCACCTCGGTGCTCTATTCGACCGACGATCCGCCCGTTCCCTATCTGATCGAGGATCGGGTGATCGTATCGGGCGAGAACCTCGTCGACGCCCAGGCGACCTTCGACCAGCGCACCAATGAGCCGGTCGTCTCCTTCCGCTTCGACAGCAAGGGCGCCGCCCGCTTCGGCCAGGCGACCCAGCAGGGTGTCGGGCGGCTGTTCGCCATCATCCTCGACAACCAGGTGATCTCGGCGCCGCAGATCCGCGAGCCGATCGTCGGCGGTACGGGACAGATTTCCGGCAATTTCACGGCCGAATCCGCGAACGATCTGGCGGTGCTGCTGCGCGCCGGCGCGCTGCCGGCCGACTTGACCATCGTCGAGGAGCGCACCGTCGGCCCGAGCCTCGGCGCCGACTCCATAGCCGCTGGCGAGTTCGCCGCTCTCGTCGCCGGCGTGCTCGTGGTCGTTTTCATGCTGGCCGCCTACAGTACGCTCGGCATCATCGCCAACATCGCGCTGGCGGCCAACGTCATCCTGATCATCGCGATCCTGTCGGTGCTGGGCGCCACGCTGACCATGCCGGGCATCGCCGGCATCGTGCTCACCGTCGGCATGGCGGTCGATTCCAACGTCATCATCTACGAGCGCGTGCGCGAGGAGCGACGATGGGGCCGCTCGCTGGTGCAGTCGCTCGACCAGGGCTTCGCGCGCGCATTGGCGACCATCGTCGACGCGAATTTCACCACCTTCATCGCCGCCGTCATCCTGTTCTACATGGGAACGGGGCCCATCCGCGGCTTCGCCGTGACGCTGGCGATCGGCATCGTGACCACGGTGTTCACGGCCTTTACGCTGACGCGCTGGCTGATCGCTATCTGGCTGCGCAAGGCCAAGCCGAAGGATCTGCCCGGCGGTCTGATCCGGCTGCTGCCGGAAGAGCCGAAATTGCCGTTCATGGCATGGCGCAAATATGCCTTCACGCTTTCGGCAGCGCTGTCGATCGCCTGTGTCGCGCTGTTCTTCGCCGTCAACATGAACTACGGCATCGACTTCATGGGCGGCACCAGCATCGAGGTGCAGGCCAAGGGCGACAAGGCCGATTCTGCCGAGGTGCGTGCCGTCCTCGGCGAGTTGAACATCGGCGACGTCCAGGTCCAGGAGTTCGGCTCCGACCGCGACCTGCTGATCCGGGTGGAAGGCCAGGGAGCAGGCGACAATGCCGAGCAGAGCGTCGTCGAGAAAGTGCGGCTGTCGCTCGAGGACAGCTACGATTTCCGCCGCGTGGAATCCGTGGGGCCGACGGTATCGTCCGAGCTCGCCTGGGCCGGCGCCATGGGCGTGCTCGCCTCGCTGGCCGCGATGCTGATCTACATCTGGTTCCGCTTCGAATGGCAGTTCGGCCTCGGCGCTGTGATCTCCACAGTGCACGACGTGATCATGATGGTCGGGCTCTATGTCATCACCGGGCTGGAGTTCAATCTGGGCAGTATCGCGGCGATACTCACCATTGTCGGCTATTCGATCAACGATACGGTCGTGGTCTACGACCGCGTTCGCGAGAATCTGCGAAAATACAAGAAGATGCCGATCGAGCAGTTGCTCGACCTGTCGATGAACCAGACCCTGTCGCGCACCATTCTCACCGGCGTGACGACGCTGCTGGCCCTGACGGCGCTCTATCTGTTCGGCGGGGAGGTCATCCGCTCCTTCACCTTCGCGATGATCTTCGGCGTTCTCATCGGCACCTATTCCTCGATCTTCGTGGCCGGCCCTCTGCTGATCCTGTTCAAGCTCAGGCCGGAGAGCTTTGAGGCGAAGGAGGACGGCAAGTCGACGCTGCCGCCGGCGGGCGCGCAGCCATCGCAGACCTGACCGGCCGTCTCGTGGCGGCCGGCATCGTCATCCGCAAGGCGCATTTCCCGGGGCGCGCGCCGATCGAGGCCTATGGCAATGGCGGCTTCCGCTTTGCCGACATGTCGCATCGCGGATCGCTGCTCTGCCTGCCCTCGGGCATATACGGCTGGGAGCCTACCGACCCGGCGGCACTGGCACCAGCCGATTTCGGCCGGTTGCTGGACGAGGCGGACTCGGTCGAGATCCTGCTGGTCGGTATGGGCAGGGATTTGCGGCCGCTCTCGCCCGAGCTGAGAGCCGCCTTCAAGCAGGCCCGCATCTCCGCCGATCCGATGTCGACGGGCGCGGCGGTCAGAACCTACAACGTCCTGCTGGCCGAGGAACGCAGGGTGGCGGCCGCCCTGATTGCCGTCGACTGAGGTGACCTCCACGGCTGACCCGGTGACTGATGCCGTCCGCACGGCGGATCACGACCGCTATCTCTCGACGCTCTATGCGCCGCAGGACAGGCGTTCTGCGCTGCTGGCGCTCTATGCCTTCAATGCCGAGATCGCCGGCGTGCGCCACCGCATCCGCGAGCCGCTGCCGGGCGAGGTCAGGCTGCAATGGTGGCGGGATGCGATCGCCAACCGCACCGTCGGCGGGCCGACGGGTCACCCGGTGGCCGACGCGCTGACAGACACCATCGATCGTTACGGCTTGCCGGAAGCGGCCTTCCAAAACTATCTCGAGGCGCGCATCTTCGATCTCTACGACGATCCGATGCCGGCGCGCACCGACCTGGAAGGCTATTGCGGCGAGACGGCCGGCGCCGTCATCCAGCTTGCGGCGATGGTGCTCGACGCCAGGGCCGCCCCGGATTTCGCTGCGCTTGCCGGCCACGCCGGCTGCGCCCATGCGATCACCGGGCTTTTGCGTCTTCTGCCGCTGCACCGGGCACGAGGCCAGTGCTTTGTCCCGCGCGACATCCTTGCCGCCGCCGGAACGACGCCGGAGGAGTTCGTTAGAGGCATGAACGCCGCGGCCGCGGAACGCGCCTTCGCCGCTATGGCCGCGCTGGCCGGCGAGCACCTGTCGGCCTTCCTGAAGGACGCCCAGGCGATTCCGCAGACGCTGCGCCCGGCCTTTCTGCCCCTGGCGCTGGTGCCGGCCTACCTCGACCGGATCGCATCGCAACCGGCAAAGGCCCTCACGAAACCGGCCGACATCGCCGGCTGGAAGCGCCACTGGCTGCTCCTCACGACGGCCTCGCGCGGCTGGCGCAGGCCGTCTTTGACGTAAACGTCAATTGTGATACCACATAGCCCGCGGGTGAAATGCTTGCCGGGAGGAAATCGCCTTGAGCCTGCCGATCCTCGTCGCCATCGTGGCGATCGGCATAAGTCTGACCGTGGCCGCCGTGCACTTCACCGGCGGAAGCCGGCCCGCGCTCGTCGCGGATGCCGACCATGCCCGGCAAATCTTTCTTGGCGATTTCCCCGACGAGCGGCCGTCGGCCGCTACTCTGACCACCGACGGGCGGTCGGCCTTTCTGGCCCTGACCGGCGGCAGAATGGGCATTGTGCAGAGTTTCGGCGACGGCTTTTTCACGCGCATCGCGTCACCTGGGGACGTGGCCTCGGTCCAACTGCGCGAGCCGGCGACCGTCTCGATCCGCTTTCGCGACTTTACCTGGACCGGCGGCCGTTTCGCCTTCGCCGAGGTGCGCGCCGCCGAGGCGATCGTGTCGGCGCTCGCCCCTTTAGGCGCCAGGACGGCTTGAGCGATGGAAAGCCACGAATTCCCCAATGTGACGGACTACGCGATCCCGTTTTTCGTCGCAGCCATGCTGATCGAGATATGGCTGGTTCGCACCGGCCGCGCCAAAGGCTCCTTCGAGACGCGCGACACGCTGACCAGCCTGGTGATGGGGACGGGCAACGTCGTTGCCGGACTGCTGCTCGGCGTCGTTTCCTATTCCGCCCTGCTCTGGGTCTGGCAGTTCCGCCTCTTCGACCTCGGCCTGTCGCTCTGGGTGTTCGCAGTCGCCTTCCTGATCGATGATCTGCGCTACTACTGGTATCACCGCATCGCCCATCGGGTGCGCTGGGTGTGGGCGGAGCATGTCAACCATCATTCCAGTCAGCATTACAACCTGTCGACGGCGCTGCGGCAAAGCTGGACGGGGCTGTTCACCGGCATGTTCGTGCTGCAGGCGCCGCTGGTCCTGCTCGGCTTCCATCCGGCGGTGATCGCTTTCGTCTATGGCTTCAATCTGGTCTGGCAGTTCTGGATCCACACCGAGACCATCGGCAAGCTGCCGCGCTGGTTCGAGTTCGTCATGAACACGCCGTCGCACCACCGCGTGCACCACGCGACCAACCCGCGTTATCTCGACGCCAACTATGCCGGCACGCTGATCGTCTGGGACAGGCTGTTCGGCACCTTCGTCGAGGAACTTGAGGAGGACCGCCCGCGCTACGGCATCGTGAAGAATCTCGGCACGTTCAACCCGCTGCGGGTCGCCTTCCACGAATATGTCGGCATTTTCAGGGACGTGTTTTTGCCGGGCCTGACGCTGCGCCAGCGCCTCGGCTATCTGTTCATGCCGCCCGGCTGGAGCCATGACGGCTCGCGCCAGACCTCGGAGAGCCTGAAACGGGCCTATGTGGAACGCAATCCGGCGGAGGCCGGAAGGCCGGGACTGCCGGGTAGGGCAGGCATCGAGCCGGCGGAATGATCAGTCGTCACCGGGATCCGGGTGCTCGCCGCGCAGGATGGCCTCGAAATCGCGGCCGCCATAGAACACATTGACGATGCTGACTCTGTCGCCGTCGATGACATAGGTGATCACTGCGGATCGCTCGAAAGGCCCTGTCCGCAGGCCCGGCGAAATATCGTCCCGCGCCCTGCCGCCACGCGGAACATCACCTATTCGATGACGCCGATCCCTGATCCGTTTTGCGAAGCGCCGAGCTGCCGCGGCGCTGCCCGACCCTCTCGTTATGTACTCGGCGATGCGGCGCAGATCATCCAGCGCGCTTCAACTCCACGCGCAGCCTTTGTATCATCCGCCGTCTCCCCCAGCCGGTCGATATGGTCCTCCAGCATCGCAAACGCTTCCTCGATCGGGATAGCGGGGCGAGGATCCTCAAGAGATGCCTTGGTTCGCTCCCTGATGGAAGCCATGCGCTCGGCATGCTCCTCGTCGTCGCGCTGCAAGGCGCGCAATGCCGCGCGGATCACCTCGCTAGCAGAGCCATAGGAGCCGTCCTCGACCTTTTCGCGGATCATCCGCGCCATGGCGGCGTAACGGTGACCGAGAGTTTTTCCGCATTTTCCATGGGGTGCGTTCCGACATGACTTTCACGAGTAGGATGATATCCTACTCGTGAAAGTCCGTCCAACAAGCCCGATCGGCTATTCGGCCGCCTGCGCCGCCGGAGCCAGTCCCAGCCAGGCCCGGCAATCGCGCAATGCGCGCGCCGACGTCGCCTTCTTCTTGGCGATCGACTTGTCCTTGCCGCGGAAACGACCCTCGAAGCTGTCCGGTTTGAGCTTCGTGCCGGGCTCCAGCGGCGGGAACAGGCCGAAATTGACGTTCATGGGCTGGAACGAGCGTTTGCCGGGCTCGTCGTCGGAGACGATGTGGCCGCCGGTGATGTGATTGAGCAGCGCGCCGAAGGCGGTGGTTGCCGGCGGCGGTGAAACAGGCCTGCCGAGACGCTGGGCGGCGGCGAAGCGGCCGGCCAGAAGGCCGATCGCGGCGCTCTCGACATAACCCTCGCAGCCGGTGATCTGGCCGGCGAAGCGCAGGCCTGGCCGGCCTTTCAATTGCAGCGTCGGGTCGAGCAGGGTCGGCGAGTTGATGTAGGTGTTGCGGTGCAGACCGCCCAGCCGCGCGAACTCGGCATTCTCCAGGCCGGGGATCGTGCGGAAGATGCGCACCTGCTCGCCATGCTTCAGCTTGGTCTGGAAACCGACCATGTTGTAGAGCGAACCCAGCGCGTTGTCCTGGCGCAACTGCACGACCGCATAGGCCTTCACCGTCGGGTTGTGCGCGTTGGTCAGCCCCATCGGCTTCATCGGCCCGTGCCGCAGCGTCTCCGGGCCGCGCTCGGCCATCACCTCGATCGGCAGGCAGCCGTCGAAATAGGGCGTGCCCTCCCACTGCTTGAACTCGGTTTTCTGGCCGTCGAGCAGCGCCTGGACAAAAGCCTCGTACTGGCCGCGGTCCATCGGGCAGTTGATGTAGTCCTTGCCGGTGCCGCCCGGCCCGACCTTGTCGTAGCGCGACTGGAACCAGCAGGTGTCCATGTCGATCGTGTCGAAATGCACGATCGGCGCGATGGCGTCGAAGAAGGCCAGCGCGTCGGCGCCGGTCTTTTGCGCGATCGCCTCGGCCAGCGACGGCGCGGTCAGCGGGCCGGTGGCGACGATCGCCTGGTCCCAGTCCTCCGGCGGCAGGCCGGTCACTTCCTCGCGCACGATGCTGATCAGCGGATGCGCCTCCAGCTTGGCCGTCACCGCGGCGGAGAACCCGTCGCGGTCGACCGCCAGCGCGCCGCCGGCCGGCACCTGGTTGGCGTCGCCGCTCGCCATGATCAGCGAGTTCGCCAGCCGCATCTCGGCATGCAGCAGGCCGACGGCATTGGTCTCGGCGTCGTCGGAGCGGAAGGAGTTGGAGCAGACCAGTTCGGCCAGCCCGTCGGTCTTGTGGGCGTCGGTGCCGCGCACCGGCCGCATCTCGTGCAGGATGACTGTCACGCCGGCCTGCGCCGCCTGCCAGGCGGCTTCCGAGCCGGCCAGCCCGCCGCCGATGATGTGGATGGGTTTCGTCGTCATGCCGGGGACATATGCCCGCGGGGCCGGGAAAGCAACGTTCCACGCACGGCTTGTAAGCGGGGGAAGCCGCCTCCATTATGTGGTCGATGGCGCTGGGCAAACGCATTTCCGTCGCAGGGGTGGTCGTGCTGTCGGCCATCGGCACGGTAGCCGTGAGTCATGCCGTCCCGCTGACCGTCTGCCATGGCTATTCATGCAGCTTCAGGACGCGGCTGGAATTGGGCCCGGGCGACCTCAAGGACATCGCATCCATCATGCGCGGCGGTGCGTCGTCGGTCGCGGCCGAGCGCCGCGCGATCTCGAAGGCCGTGCAATATTACGAGCGCAGGGCCACGGCGGCTGTGGGAATCCGGGATCGTGCGAAGGGCGATTTCTCTGGTGGCCGTGAACGCGGTCAGATGGATTGCATCGACGAATCCACCAACACGACCAGCCTGCTTGAACTGCTGGAGAGCCGGGGCATGCTGAGACACCATACCGTCCAGCGCAAAGTATCCCGCGGCTTCCTTGCCGACCGCCGCTATCCGCACTTCACCGCCGTGATTGCCGACAAGGCGGGTGAAAGATGGGTGGTGGACAGCTGGTACGAGCCGGCCGGCGGTGCGCCGGACATCATACCGCTGGCCCGCTGGCGAACTCGCGGCGTGTGGGGCGAACGTTAGATCAGGAGATGTCGCCCTAGGATGGTGCGCTTGCCCTGTCGAACTGCACGATGTCGTCGGGGTCGAGATCGAGGCTCACCGCCCTGATCAGGCTGTCCATCTGGTCCAGGGACGTCGCGCTGGCGATCGGCGCGGTCACGCCGGGACGCGCGATGACCCAGGCCAGCGCCACTTCGGCGGGCTGCGCGCCATGCTTCGCCGATACCGCGTCCAGCGCAGCGAGGATGGCGTAGCCGCGCGGGTTGAGATAGCCCGACACGCCGCCGCCGCGCGGGCTTTTGCCGAGGTCGGCCTCGCTCCGGTACTTTCCGGCGAGGAAGCCGCGCGCCAGGCTGAAATAGGTGATGACGCCGAGCCCCTCAGCGCTGGCAAGTTCGCTCAGCGCCCCGTCGAAGCTGCCGCGATCGTAGAGATTATATTCCGGCTGCAGCACTTCGTAGCGGGGCAGGCCTTGCGACTTCGCCACGTCGAGCGCCTCGCGCAACTGGCTGGCATCATGGTTGGAGGCGCCGATGGAGCGCACCTTGCCGGCCTTCAGCAGCTTGTCGTAGGCGCCGAGCGTCTCGGCATAGGGCGTCTCGGGATCGTGCCAGTGCGAGAGATAGACGTCGATGTGGTCGGTCCGCAGCCGCCGCAGCGAGGCCTCGACCTCCTCCAAAATCCATTTCGCCGACAGGTCCTTCCTGCCCTGGCCCATGTCGGACCCGACTTTCGTGATGACCACGACCTTGTCGCGGTTGCCGCGGCTCTTCATCCATTCGCCGATGATCGTCTCGGATTCGCCGCCGGAATTGCCGGGCACCCACCTGGAATAGGCATCGGCCGTGTCGATGGCATCGAGGCCGGCCTCGGCGAAGCGGTCGAGCAGGTCGAAGGAGGTCTTCTTGTCGGCGGTCCATCCGAAGACGTTGCCGCCGAGGACCAGGGGCGCAATCGAAATCCCGGTGCGGCCGAGTGCTCGCTTGTTCATGCCGATCTCCTAGGGATGAATAGGCGTTGATCCACGGGACATAGGTCACGCGCATGGATGATGCCAGGTGGTGCGGGAGAACTGTCGGTTGGGCCACGAAACACAACACCCGCCGGGGGAGGAGGTCCGGCGGGTGTCGCATAGGCCGGGCAGCGTTCGGGAGGAGGAGAAGGCTGCCCGTAGTCGCCGAACCCTGGGAGGAGGTAGGGCCGGCGATGTTCTTTTCGCATTTTAGCGGGTGCGAGGCCCGAGGTTTACAGCACCCGCCGGGGGAGGAGGTCCGGCGGGTGCCGCATAGGCCGGGCAGCGTTCGGGAGGAGGAGAAGGCTGCCCGTAGTCGCCGAACCCTGGGAGGAGGTAGGGCCGGCGATGTTCTTTTCGCATTTTAGCGGGTGCGAGGCCCGAGGTTTACAGCACCCGCCGGGGGAGGAGGTCCGGCGGGTGCCGTTTTGGTGGCCAGTCATCGGGAGGAGGATGAAGACTGGCCGTATCCGTCGGGACCGGGGAGGAGGTCGGTCCCGGCGAAATTGGTCAGATCGCCTTGCGCGCCACGTGGGGAATGTCGCTGCGGGTGAAGCCGAGATCGGAAAGGTCGCGGTTGGACAGGCGGCTCAGCTCGGAAACGGTCTCCCGGTAGCGGCGCCAGTTGCGATAGTTGCGGATCAGGTTCATGGTCGTTCTCGGTGCTTCTGTCGTTCGTCTCTTTTCTTCACGGTCCGAAAATAAGGGCGGGCCACCCGGATTAAAAGTGCCGATACCGCATGGCAGCAATGCGGTTTGTGCAATGCAACATTAATCGGTTTTAGCGGGTGCGGCGGCTCTGCGGCCGATTCGAGAATATGACGCGACGTCAAAAGCTTGCCGACTAAAACTAAAGTCGTAGGCGGTGCGACTGGGAGGGACGGGAATGGCGGGCTACGGGAAGCGTCTCCGGCGCGATGTGGAGCGCTGGATCGGCCTCGGACTGATCGACGCCTCGACCGGTGAGGCCCTGCTGGCGGATGCTGCGGCCAATGACCGGCGGTCGCTGAGCTTCGGCTCGGTGCTGCTGATGATGGCGGCACTGCTGTTCTGCGCTGCTCTGCTGCTGCTCGTCGCCGCCAACTGGGAGGCGCTGCCGCGGCTGGGGCGCGTCGGCCTGCTGTTCGCGCTCATTCTCGCCGGCTATCTCGGCGGCGCGCTGCTGAAGAACCGCGGCCATGGCGCATTCGCCGAGGGCGCATGGCTGATCGCGGCCACCGCTTTCGGCGGGGCGATCGCGCTGATCGGCCAGATGTATCACCTGTCCGGCGACGAGGAGGCGGCGATCCTCACCTGGTGCGCCGGCACGGCGCTGGCGGCGGTTGCCCTGCGCTCCGGCCCGCTGACGGTCGCGGCGGTCGGCATCGCCGCATGCTGGATGGTCACCGAAGGCTTCGACCTGTGGGGCCGTGGCGACCTGCCGCTTGCCTATCCGGCGCTGGCACTCGGGCTCTGGCTGGTCTCGCTGTGGAGCGGCAGCGTGGTGGCGCGCCATCTCCTTCTTCTGTCGCTGGTCGCCTACGCGGTGCTGCTCACCGGCGTGGCCGACGTGGCGGTGGTCGGGCTTTGCCTTGCCGCGGTGTCGGCGGTCGTCTTCGCCGTCTCCGTCCTGGCTGCCGAACCGATCGAGCGGCTGACCCGGCTCGACGGGCGGCTGCCGCTGCATGGGCTGATCGGCTTTCTGGTCGGCGCGGCCATGGTGCAGCTCGAACACTCCGACGACACTGCGCTGCTCGTCGTCTGCGCGCTCGTCGTGTTCGCGGCCATCGCCGCGGCGATCCTGCTCGCCGGACGCGACAGCCGCGGCCTGCGCTGGCTCGCCTATCTCGGTTTCTTTTGCGAACTCGCTTTCCTCTATGTCGCGACCGTGGGCACCATGCTCGATACGGCCAGCCTGTTCCTCGCCTCGGGTCTCGCGCTCGGCCTCGTCGCCTTTCTCATCATCCGCATCGAGCGTCGCCTGGGTGGCGGCGGGGAGGTGGCAGCATGATGCGCCCGAAACACCTTGTCCTCGCCGCGCTCGCTTTGGCGATCGTCCAGATCGGCTTCCTGTCCTGGATCATCCTTGCGCGCGCCGCGGTGCTGCGCGACGGCCGCGAGATACTGCTCAAGGTGGAGCCGGTCGACCCGCGCGACCTCCTGCGCGGCGATTATGTGCGGCTCGGCTACGAGATCTCCCGCATCCCCGTCGGCATGGTGGCGGACATGCCTGCCGACGGCACAGTCGCGGCCGGCGACATCCATGTACGTCTGCGCCGGCAAGCCGATGGATACTGGCAGGCAGCGTCGGCAAGGCTGGGCGGCGCGGCCGAACAGCCGGCCGGTGCGGAGGAGGTGGAACTGCGCGGCCGCGTCGCCCCGGCCTGGAACCTCGGGCCGGACGCGACGCTGTCTGTCGACTACGGCATGGAACGCTTCTACCTGCCGGAGGGCGAGGGGCGGCCGATCGAGCGCGACATGAACGTGCGAAGCTTCGGCATCGTGGCTGCCGTCGGCAACGACGGCACGCCGCAGATCAAGGCTTTGATGGACGGCGAGACGAAACTTTTCGAGGAGCCGCTATATTGAAGAATGCCGCGCCTCTCCGCGGAGAGGTCCAACCCAGGGGGTTGCAAGGGAGACGCCCGTCTGCTGGTCAGGCCGCCCTCATCGGAGCGGTGAGCGAACGCGCGCGAGATACGGATTTGGTGCGGATGAAGGGACTCGAACCCCCACGCCTTTCGGCACTGGAACCTAAATCCAGGGCGTCTACCAATTCCGCCACATCCGCGTCCGTCCGGCATTCCCACGCCGCTTCGTTTCTGTCAACGCGGCAGGCCGGCGTCGATTTCCCGTCAATGCCGACGTTTCGCCGGCCGCGGCCATGCGAAGAGAGTTGAAAAACCGCCCCTCCTATGACAAAAGGCGTCACAAAATTGACGGGATGTGACGGTCCGCTTCGGACGGGTTCGGTAAGAAGCAGGAAGAACAACGGCTTACCGACAGTCCTGGCGCGCAGAGAGAACATCTCCCCCCTGGTTCGACAGGGTCACGGTTTCTCCACACGCGACAGATTGCCGCCCGGCATGCAGAAATTCATGGACGCGAGCGGTCGCAGCCAGCGAGATGACAAAGGTTTGATGATGCAGGTTACCGAAACTCTGAATTCCGGCCTGAAGCGCGAGATCACCGTGACGGTGCCCGCCGGCGACATGGAATCGAAGCTGCTGGCGCGGCTCGAGACCGCCCGCGGCAAAGCCCGGATCAACGGCTTCCGCCCGGGCAAGGTGCCGCTTCAGCACCTGCGCAAGATGTACGGCAAATCCTTCATGGCCGAGGTGGTCAACGAGATTCTCTCGGACACGCCGCGCAACATCGTCGCCGAACGTGGCGAGAAGGCTGCCATGCAGCCCGAGATCACCATGACCGAGGACGAGAAGGAGGCGGAGAAGATTCTCGCGGGCGGCAGCGACTTCGAGTTCAAGCTCGCCTACGAAGTCATCCCGGCCTTCGAGATCAAGGATTTCTCCGGCATCTCCGTCACCCGCCCGGTCTACGACGTTCCGGAGGAGGAGATCGACGAGCAGGTCAAGCGCGTCGCCGAATCCGCCCGCAGCTACGAGCCGAAGGACGGCAAGGCCAAGGAAGGCGACCGCGTCACCATCGACTATGTCGGCAAGATCGGCGACGAAGCCTTCGCCGGCGGCAGTGGCACCGACCAGCCGCTGGTGCTCGGCTCCAAGGAGTTCATCCCGGGCTTCGAGGACCAGCTCGTCGGCGCCAAGGCCGGCGACGAGAAGAAGGTCACCGTGACCTTCCCGGAAAACTATTCCGCCGCCAATCTGGCCGGCAAGGAAGCGACCTTCGACGTCACCGTCAAGGAGATTGCCGCCCCCGGCGAGCTCGAGATCAACGACGAGACGGCCAAGAATCTCGGCCTGGAATCGCTCGAGCGCCTGCGCGAGATCGTGCGCGGCCAGATCGAGAGCCAGTTCGGCTCCATGACCCGCCAGAAGGTCAAGCGCCAGCTCCTCGACCAGCTCGACAAGGACTACTCCTTCGAGGCGCCGTCCAAGCTCGTCGAGGCCGAGTTCAACAACATCTGGGCCCAGGTCAACCGCGATCTCGAAGCCGCCGGCCGCACCTTCGCCGACGAGGAGACGACTGAGGAGGAGGCCCGCGCCGACTACATGAAGCTTGCGCAGCGCCGGGTGCGTCTCGGCCTGGTGCTCGCCGAGATCGGCGAGAAGGCCGGCGTCCAGGTCTCCGACGAGGAGCTGCAGCGGGCGCTGTTCGAGTTCATCCGCCGCTTCCCGGCCGATCAGCAGCAGGGCATCTACGAATATTATCGCGGCAATCCTTCGGCGCTGACCACGCTGCGCGCGCCGATCTTCGAGGAGAAGGTCGTCGATCACCTGCTCGGCCTGGTTTCCGTCACCGACAACAAGGTGAGCAAGGAAGAGCTGATGGCCGAGGACGACGAGGCCGACGCCAAGCCGGCCAAGGCCAAAAAGGCCAAGAAGGCGGAAAAGGCCGAGGCCGGCGCCGACGAGGCCGCCGAGGAGCCGAAGAAGAAGGCGCCGGCGAAGAAGAAGGCCGCCGCCAAGGACGCCGACGCGGAATAACGCCACGCCGTCCGAAATCATCCGCGAGGGCCGCTCTTCGGGGCGGCCTTTGTTTTTCGGAGCCTGTGGCGATCCGGCGCACGTCCGGGTACGGATAATCCGGTTTCCGGTCGGCGACCGCCGGCCCGTGGCGCGCAGCCGGCTTTCCGATAAGGCCTTGCTCTCGCGTCCGATCCCGTCAAAGTTGCGATCCAAAGGCGCGTATCGGCGGAAGAGGGCGGGGATGGCGTGGAGGCATGCGGCTGGATGGATATTTGCGGCGCTGGCAGTCGTCGCCCTGTCGGTGCCGCCGGCGGATGCGCAGCAGTTCGGCCGCTGGAAGATTTCGCGCGGGCAGGGAGCGGCCAGCGCCACGCTTTACAGCCTCAACACGCTGACGGCCGGAAACCGCACCATCGAATACCATCCCGCGCTGGTCGTTTCCTGCGAGACGCGCCGCTATCCGGTATGGCGCCAGGAGGTTCAGGTGCGCCGCGCCATCTCGGGGGAGGGTCGGACGGCCGTGACCATCCGACTCGACAATGGCGGCGCCTTTTCCGAGGAGTGGGCGCTGGTGAGCATGAGCCGGTCGCTGCGGCTCGACGGCGACCATGCGGTGGGCCGGTTGGCGCGCGCCAGGCGGCTCAACATGTCGTGGCGTTTCGGCGTCTTCTCCGGCAGGGGCGAGGCGGTGTTCGACGTCGCCGGAATCAGCGACACGCTCGTCGAACTGGCCGAGGCCTGCGGCACGCCGGTGCCCTAACGGCAGGGCGATGGGCCGCCATCCTGGAACGGGCGCGGAACGTTTTCTGCAAAGCTAAATTAAATCAAGATGTTGTCCATCTTGCAAAAATAGAACAAAAGAAGTACAAAGAGTCTGGGATATCGGCCCGCATGGCCTTCATAGACGATCAAGGGGTATGTATCATGGCGCAAAACACATTGCGGCTTGTTGAGGACAGATCGGTGGACAAATCAAAGGCTCTGGACGCGGCGCTGTCGCAGATCGAGCGCGCGTTCGGCAAGGGCTCGATCATGCGGCTCGGTGCCAACGAGCAGGTCGTTGAGATCGCGACGATCTCGACCGGCTCGCTCAGCCTCGACATTGCGCTCGGCGTCGGCGGGCTGCCGCGCGGCCGCATCATCGAGATCTACGGGCCGGAAAGCTCGGGCAAGACGACGCTGGCGCTGCACACGGTGGCGGAGGCCCAGAAGAAGGGCGGCATCTGCGCCTTCGTCGATGCCGAGCACGCGCTCGATCCGGTCTATGCCAGAAAGCTCGGCGTCGATCTGGAGAATCTGCTGATCTCGCAGCCGGATACCGGCGAGCAGGCGCTCGAGATCTGCGACACGCTGGTGCGCTCCGGCGCCATCGACGTGCTGGTCGTCGATTCGGTCGCGGCGCTCACGCCGCGCGCCGAGATCGAGGGTGAGATGGGCGACTCGCTGCCGGGCGCGCAGGCGCGGCTGATGAGCCAGGCGCTGCGCAAGCTCACCGCCACCATCTCGCGCTCCAACACCATGGTGATCTTCATCAACCAGATACGCATGAAGATCGGCGTGATGTTCGGCTCGCCCGAGACCACGACCGGCGGCAATGCCCTGAAATTCTACGCCTCGGTGCGCCTCGACATCCGCCGCATCGGCTCGGTCAAGGACCGCGACGAGGTTGTCGGCAACCAGACCAGGGTGAAGGTCGTCAAGAACAAGCTCGCGCCGCCCTTCAAGCAGGTCGAGTTCGACATCATGTATGGCGAGGGCGTTTCCAAGACCGGCGAACTGGTCGATCTCGGCGTCAAGGCCGGCGTCGTCGAGAAGTCGGGCGCCTGGTTCTCCTACAACTCCCAGCGTCTCGGCCAGGGTCGGGAGAATGCGAAGCTGTTCCTGCGCGACAATCCCGAGACGGCGCGTGAGATCGAGATGGCGCTGCGCCAGAACGCCGGGCTGATCGCCGAGCGTCTTCTCCAGAACGGCTCGGACGGCGGCTTCGACGACGCCGCGGAGATGTAAGCCGGCTACTTCCCCTGCATTTGTCTGATCCAGGCCGCCGGCAGCAGTGCCGGCGGCTTTTGCGTTTGAGGGAATAGACGGTTGAAGCAAGGGAACAAGCCGGCGGAACGGCGCAGGATTGGCGCGCGGGTGGCGGTGTCGCCGGATGCCGCGCCGTTCCGCTCCCCGTGGACAGGGTTCGGCGCTGCCGCTAAAAGGCCGTACCCATTTTTCCCGGGCGGGATCAAGCAAAGGCAGTGATATGAGTGGCGTTAACGAGATCCGGTCGACCTTCCTCGACTATTTTGGGAAGAACGGTCACGAGATCGTCGCCTCCAGCCCGCTCGTGCCGCGCAACGATCCGACGCTGATGTTCACCAATGCCGGCATGGTGCAGTTCAAGAACGTCTTTACCGGACTGGAGAAACGCGCCTATGCCCGCGCCACCACCTCGCAGAAATGCGTGCGCGCCGGCGGCAAGCACAATGATCTCGACAATGTCGGCTACACCGCCCGTCATCTCACCTTCTTCGAGATGCTCGGCAATTTTTCCTTCGGCGATTATTTCAAGGAGCGCGCCATCGAGCTCGCCTGGACCCTGATCACCAGGGATTTCGGCCTGCCCAGGGACAAGCTGCTGGTCACCGTCTATCACACCGACGATCAGGCTGCCGATCTGTGGAAGAAGATCGCCGGCTTTTCGGACGACCGCATCATCCGCATCCCGACTTCCGACAATTTCTGGGCGATGGGCGATACCGGCCCCTGCGGGCCGTGCTCGGAGATTTTCATCGATCGCGGCGAGCATATCTGGGGCGGCCCTCCCGGCAGCCCGGAAGAGGATGGTGACCGCTTCCTCGAATTCTGGAACCTGGTCTTCATGCAGTATGAGCAGGTGACGAAGGAAGAACGCATCGATCTGCCGAGGCCGTCCATCGACACCGGCATGGGCCTGGAGCGCATGGCCTCGATCCTGCAAGGCGTCGACAGCGTTTTTGAGACCGACCTGTTCCGCACCCTGATCGACGCCACTGCGTCGGCGCTCGGACGCGGGCCGGACAAGGACAGCGTTGCCTCGTTCCGCGTGATCGCCGACCATCTGCGCTCGTCCTGCTTTCTGATCGCCGATGGGGTTTTGCCGTCGAACGAGGGCAGGGGTTATGTGCTGCGCCGCATCATGCGCCGCGCCATGCGCCATGGGCAATTGCTGGGTGCCGGCGAGCCGTTGATGTGGAAGCTGGTTCCGGCGCTGGTGCGCGAGATGGGCCAGGCCTATCCCGAACTGGTGCGCGGTCAGGCGCTGATCACCGAGACTCTGAAGCTGGAGGAGACGCGCTTCCGCAAGACGCTGGCGCGCGGCATCGGCCTGCTCGAAGACGCGACGGCCACTCTCGGCCCGGGCGACATGCTCGATGGCGAGACGGCCTTCAAGCTCTACGATACCTATGGTTTTCCGCTGGATTTGACGCAGGATGCGCTGCGTCAGCGCAATATTTCCGTCAATCTCGACGGTTTTCAGGATGCGATGGCGCGGCAGAAGGCCGAAGCCCGCAAGAGCTGGGCGGGGTCCGGCGAGGCGGCGACGGAAGTCGTCTGGTTCGGCGTGCGTGAACGAACCGGAGCCACCGAGTTTCTGGGCTACGACACCGAACAGGCCGAGGGCGTCGTGGCTGCGCTGGTCAAGGACGGCGTGCCGGTGGAGAGCGCAGCGGTCGGCGAGACGGTCGGGCTGGTCGCCAATCAGACGCCGTTCTACGGCGAATCCGGCGGACAGGTCGGCGATACCGGCACGATTGAAGGCGAGGGCTTCCGCTTCTACGTGACCGACACGCAGAAGAAGGGCGACGGCCTGTTCGTGCATTTCGGCAAGGTGGCGGAAGGCACGGTCAAGGTCGGGGCCGCCGTCGTGCTCGAGGTCGACCACGCCCGCCGCACGGCGCTGCGCTCCAACCATTCCGCCACACATCTCATCCACGAGGCGCTGCGCGAGGTCCTCGGAACCCATGTGGCCCAGAAGGGATCCCTGGTTGCGCCCGACCGGCTGCGCTTCGACATCTCGCACAACAAGCCGATTTCGCTCGAAGAACTCGAACAGGTCGAGCATATGGCCAACGAGATCGTCGTGCAGAACAGTCCGGTCACGACGCGGCTGATGTCGGTCGACGACGCGATCGCCGAGGGCGCGATGGCGCTGTTCGGCGAGAAATACGGCGACGAAGTCCGTGTCGTGTCGATGGGCACGGGTCTGCACGGCGCCAAGGCCAACCGGCCCTATTCGGTCGAACTGTGCGGCGGCACGCATGTCCGCTCGACCGGGGACATCGGTCTTGTCCGCATTCTCTCCGACAGTGCCGTCGCGGCCGGCGTGCGCCGCATCGAGGCGCTGACCGGCGAGGCGGCGCGAATGCACCTGGACGAGCAGGACCGCCGGCTGAAGGCGATCGCAGCGACCCTCAAGGTCTCGCCCGCCGACGCGCTGTCGCGCGTCGAGGCGCTGGTCGAGGAGCGCAGGAAGCTGGAGCGCGATCTGATCGATGCCAGGAAGAAGCTGGCGATGAGCGGCGGAGACGCCGCCGGCGGACAGGCGCGGACAGAGGCGATCGGCGGCGTGCAGGTGATGACGCGGCTTGTCGACGGCATACCGGCCCGCGAGGTCAAAGGACTGGTCGACGAAGCGAAACGGTCGCTCGGCTCGGGAATCGTGGTCTTCGCCGGCCGCTCCGAGGAAGGCAAAGGTTATGTGGTGGTCGGCGTGACCGATGACCTGGCGAAGGACTTCGACGCAGCCGAGATGGTTCGCGCGGCTGCACTGGCTGCCGGCGGCCAGGGCGGCGGTGGCAGGCGGGACATGGCGCAGGGCGGCTTCCCGGATGGCGGGCAATCGGCGGCGGTTTTCCCGGCTGTGGCCGCCGTCGTGCGGCAGAAGGCGGCGGCGTAGCGTCGGGGGTGCGTCCAGGCTCGGGCGGTTGGACTAGGCGCGGCCGAGAGAGACTCGCGAAAGCCACGGCAAGCTGATCGTGAGAAAAAATGCCGGGGAGGGCTTGTCTGATGAAGCCGACGGAGGTGCCGAAAGGTCCCTGGTTTCACGCGATCGATTTTCGTCCGCACCTGGATTTTGTCAGCCGCGGCCGCTTTGCCGCCTCGGTGCCGCCGAACCATACGCTGTTCGGCCTCTATGAACTGCTGAAACATGTCGATGTCGCCGGCGCCGATTGCCTCGACATAGGCACGATGGACGGCATCGCTGCTTTCATCGTGCGGGCGCGCGGGGCAAGTTCGATGCTTGCCACCGACGTCGCGGCGCGCGAGACGTTCGCCTTCGCCAACAGAACCTTGGGACTGGACGTCGACTACCGGACCGACATCGATCTGAGCAACATCGTCGACAGGCTTGCGGATCGCCGCTTCGATGTCGTGCTGATGTGCGGGGTCCTTTATCATGTTTTCGATCCGCTTCAGGCCGTCGGCACCTTGCGACGACTGACCCGGCTGAATGGCCTGGCCTTGGTCGAGACGCATTACCTGGCCGATGAGCGGCGCCCGATCATGCTGTTCAATCCGGGCGACGATGAGCCGATAACGACCGAGAATTTCTTCTGGAGGGCAAGCGCGTCCTGCCTGGAGGCGATGTTCCGGCTCTGCTGTTTCCAGGTCCTGGCGAAGGTCGACACCGGCCGGCGGATCACCTATCTGCTGCGGGCCGCCAGGCCTTCCGCCATGACCGAGGCAAACGCCCAGACGCGAAAAATCCACAAGCGCTTCATGACGCTTGCGCACTACCGCGAAAACATCGACTTCACATGGCTCGAGGCGGACGAGGACATGGCCGCGGAACGAATCCTCCCCGGTCTGAAAAACCTTCAGACGATCAACATACGGACCTATGTCCCGTCCGTGCCCTTCCAGCCAAAATGGCAGGCGCCGCCGCCGCGGGAAGAACCGAAGCCGGTCAAGAAAAGGCCTCTTTGGGCATCCTGGCGAAGAGGCTGACCGAATTCGAAGAAATGCCCGCCGGCGCCAGGCCGACGGCCGGCTGGGGTCCCGGATTCGGCCGGCCCGGAGCTTTCGGGCGGGGCCGCGCCGCCGACGGGCGCCGTTCTCGGCCTACTCTCCGCATTTCTTTGCGGAACGCTGAAATTCTTCATCCGGCCTCCCTGATCGGGAGGCATTTCAATCTCCGACTGTCCCGATCCTCCCGCGCTTTTTTTCGCCGAAAGCGGTAAACTTGGTATTCGAAACCATCAGCGCCTCGTCAATTCCATATAATCTATAGACTAAGAACTTTCTTTGGTCGGGAGGCGAGTTTGTCACGGATTCCGAACGGTGGCGGGTGGCCTGCGCAGGCGGCGGCCGTTGAACCTGCCGCTCGCTCGCGCGAGGGTTCGCATCGGCGCCCCGCCCGGTATGCGGCATGACCGGCAGGCGTATCCGCTTCGGCGTATGGGCACCGGTTCACGGCCCGCGCGCGGCGCTGCGGGACCCGCGGGAGCCGTTCGACGCCTCGTGGGAGCACAACAAGGCCGTAGTGCTCGAAGCCGAGAAACTGGGCTTCGATTCGACCCTCATCGCCCAGCATACGGTCAATCCGCATCTTCCCGACCACGATCAGCTCGAGGCCTGGGCGGCAGCGGCGGCCCTGGCGGCGCTCACCAGCCGCATCGAGATCATCGCGGCGATCAAACCCTACATCCTCCACCCGGTGTTCCTGGCCAAGATGGCCCTGCAGATCGAGAACATCAGCGGCGGCCGTTTCGGCATCAACCTCGTCAATGCCTGGAACAAGTCCGAATTCGAGAAGGCCGGCATCGCCTTCGGCGAGCATGACGGGCGCTATGGTTATGGGCGGGAATGGCTCTCCGTCGTGTCTCGGCTCGTGTCGGGCGAAAGCGTCTCGCACCGAGGGGAGCATTTTGCCATCAGCGACTACAGGCTGACGCCGAAGGATCTTCATCGGCAGCGGCCGGCAATCTATATCGGCGGGGAGTCCGAGCCGGCGCGGGCGCTCGTCGCCGAGCAGGGCGACGTCTGGTTCATCAACGGCCAGCCGCTTGCCGACGTCACCGGGCTGGTCGCCGATCTGCGCCGCCGCCCGCGTGCCGGCGCACCGCTGCGCTTCGGCCTGTCGGCCTTCGTCATCGCCCGTCAAACCGAAGACGAGGCGCGGCAGGAAGAAGGGCGCCTGCTGGCGCTGGCCGCCGCGGCGGGCGACGTGCAGGCGCTGCAGGGAAGCAACGCCGATCCCAAGGCCGCCATGTTCCAGACCATGGCGAAATCGGCGCGGCTCGGCACCAATGGCGGAACCGCGGCCGGGCTGGTCGGCTCCTACGAGCAGGTGAGCGAGCGCATCGTCGCTTTCCATCGTGCCGGGATCGAGCTGTTCATGCTGCAGTTCCAGCCGCTGCGCGCCGAGATGCGGCGCTTCGCCGACGAGATTTTTCCGCGCGTGCGCGCCCTGGAAGCGGGTTCGGCCGCTCGTGCTCTGTCCGATGCATAGCGGCGGGGAGCGGCTGTGCCGCTGCCGGACGAGAAAGGATATGCGATGAGTTCGACCCTGCAGATCGTCGCCGAGGGCACAAGCTATGCGCCTGTTCCGTCGGCCCGGATCAGGCTCGGCAAGAATGCGCTGCTGCTGATCTCGTGGCTGGTGCCCGCGGCTCTGCTGGTGCTGTGGGAGGTGCTGGCGCACTCCGGCTCGATCGAGCCGCATGTCATGCCGGCACCGAGCAAGGTGCTCGCGACCGCCTACAATCTCACCGTGTCGGGCACGCTGCTGCACGACCTGTCGGTCAGCCTGCTGCGGGCGGCGATCGGCTTCGCCATCGGCGGCGGCATCGGCTTCGCGCTCGGCATACTGGTGGGCCTGTCGCGGCTCGCCGAAGCCGTCGTCGACCGCACCGTGCAGATGGTCCGCGCCATTCCGTTCCTGGCGCTGCTGCCGCTGGTCATCGTCTGGTTCGGCGTGGGCGAAGCGCAGAAGATATTCTTGGTCGCGCTCGGCGTCGCCTTTCCGATCTACATCAACACCACGCTCGGCATCCGCCAGGTCGATCCGAAGCTGATCGAACTCGGCCGGGTCCAGGGCCTGGGCACCTGGGAACTCATCCGCCGCATCATCCTGCCCGGCGCCATGCCGTCCATCCTGACCGGCGTGCGCTTCTCGCTGGCGACGGCCTGGCTGGCATTGGTCGTGGCCGAGACGATCGGGGCGCAGGCCGGGCTCGGCTTTCTCGCCATGGACGCCCGCGAATTCCTGCGCACCGACATCATCGTGCTGGCGATCGTCATCTACGCGCTGATCGGGGTCGGCGCCGACAGCCTTGCCAGGCTGCTCGAGCGGCGCCTGCTCAAGTGGCATCCCAACTACGGAGCCAGGCCATGAGCCGGCAGCCTTCCGCATTCCACAAGAGTGCCGTCGTCGTCTCCAACCTGCGTCGCGCCTATGGCGACAGGATCGTCATCGACCGCCTGAACCTGCGCATCGGCGAGGGTGAGTTCGTGGCGCTGCTGGGCGAAAGCGGCTGCGGCAAGACCACGCTGCTGCGCGCTCTGGCCGGCCTCGACCCGATCCAGGGCGGCAGCGTCGAGGTTCCCGGGCGCCCGGCCGTTGTGTTCCAGGAGCACAGGCTGCTGCCGTGGGACACGCTGTGGCGCAACGTTACGCTCGGCCTGCGCGCCGCCGATGCGCGGGAACGGGCCGCCGCAGCCCTCGGCGAGGTCGGCCTCGGCGACCGGCTGGACGACTGGCCGCGCAACCTGTCGGGCGGCCAGGCGCAGCGCGTGGCGCTGGCGCGGGCGCTGGTGCAGGAGCCGAAGCTGCTGCTGCTCGACGAGCCCTTCGCGGCGCTCGACGCCCTGACCCGCATCCGCATGCACGGGCTCGTCAAGGACCTGGTCGCCCGCCACCACCCCGGTGCGCTGCTGGTCACGCACGATGTCGACGAGGCGATCAGGCTCGCCGACCGCATTCTGGTCATGCGCAAGGGCGTGATCGCGGACGAGCACCGGCCCTCCGCCGAAAAGGACGCGTCGGCGCTGCGCGCCGATCTGCTGCGCGCGCTCGGCGTCGGGTCCGAGCGCGAAGCCGCCTAGCTGCCACGTCAATCAAGGAAACATTTTGATGTCCGCTTCCCTTCTCAAGCCGTCCCGCCGCTCTTTCCTCGCCACGTCGCTTGCCGGGCTCGGCGCACTCGGCCTGGCCGGGGGTGCCCCAGCCCGCGTCTCCGGTCGCAAGACCGACACGCTGCGGCTGACCTGGGGCTATTTCGGCCTGACCTACATCGCCAGGGAGCGTGGCGAGCTCGAGAAGCGCCTCGCCGGCGAGGGCATCAAGGTCGAGTGGGTAGGCCCGTTCCCCAACCACGCGCCGACCATGCAGGCGGTCACCGGCGGCACCGCCGACTACGCCTTCGGCGGCAGCACGACGCCGGCGCTGGCCGCCATCCTGGCCGGATCGCCTCTCGTCTTCACCCAGTTCTTCATCTACGAGCCGCGCACCACTGCAATCATCGCCAGGAAGAGCTCCGGCATCGCCACCGTCGAGGATCTCGTCGGCAAGTCGGTGGCGGTCAATCGCTCGGGCCTCGGCGAGTTCCTGGTGGTCGCCGCGCTGGAGAAGCACAATATCGACCGCTCGCAGGTCAGCTTCGTCTACCTCAACCCGCCTGACGCCGCGCCGGCGCTGGCGGCGGGCAAGGTCGACGCCTGGTCGATGTGGAGCCCCGGCGTCGACATCGCGCGCGTCGAATACGATGCGCAGGACGTGTTTCTCGAAGAGCGCGACCTGCCGTTCCAGATCGACTTCAACACCTATCCGACCCGCCGCGACTTCGTCGCCGACAATCCCGACCTCGTGCGCGCCTTCAACGCCGCCATCGTCGCCGAGGCCGAATGGGCGAGCGCCAACAATGTCGAGGCCGAGGAGATCGCCTACAAGGGCCTGAACTATCCGCAGGCGGTCCGCGACCATTTCATTACGCTGAAGCGGAAATACACCGCCTATTCGGTGACCGACGAGGCGTTCCTGGAAAAATTCCAGAGCGCCGCCGACTGGCTGAGCGAGCGCAAGGTTTTGCCGGAGAAGATCGAGGTCGCGAAGCACGTCGCCGCGGTGTGAAATTGGTTCCTGCCGGCGCTTCTCCAGTCCGGGTTCCTCGCCACCACGAAGTGGGGGAGCGGTGGCGCCCGCAGGGCGAGACGGAGAGGGGGCGGCGGCACGCCAACGCTCGGCGACAGCGCTACGGCCAGAGTTCAGCACTCGCCGTATCGGAGCGCCTCACCGGTCAGCTCGTCGGCTCGGTCCCGCGATAGCTAGGGCGCTGCCGCATGCGCTCCCACCACGCGGTGAGCGCCGGATGGCCGGCAAGCAGCGCCTGCGCCGCCGCCGCTTTGGTGAAATAGCCGAACACCGGCGCGAGATGCAGGTCGGCGAGAGAAAGCGTGTCGCCCAGAAACCAGTCGCCGTCGCGCTTCAGCCGCGCCAGCTCGGCCAGGCAGGTGAGGGCGACCGGCAGCGCGCTGGCGACCAGCGCTTCGTCGGTCCGCGCGCCCTGCGCCGGCTTGGACACCGTCTCGACATAGATGTTCCAGACCAGCGTGCGGTAGGCGTAGGCATCGACGATGCCGACGACCTGGTTCATCGTGGCCCGGAGCTTGGCATCAGCCGGCTGCAGCGCCGGGCCGGCAAAAGCCTCGTCGACATAGCGGCTGATCGCGCTGGTTTCGTAAAGCGCGAAGCCGCCATGCTCGAACGCCGGGATGCGCCCGAAGGGCTGGTGCCGCCCGTACCATTCCGGCGGCCCGCCCGTGGCGAACACGTCCACCGGCACAAGCTCGTAGTCGACCTGCTTTTCGGCGAGCGCCAGCCGCACGATGCGCACGTAGACGCTGTAGTCGGCGCCGTAGAGGGTTGGCTCGCTCATGGCCCGCGGAACCCGATGCTTGCCGTGTTGTACCGTCCGGGCGCCGTCTGACCTTCGCCGCGCCGGCGGCGCGACGAAGGCAACAGCGCCGATGGGCTCGTCACCCCATCGCCTTCTGCAGATTCTCGTCGATCTTGTCGAGGAAGCCCGTGGTGGAGAGCCACGGCTGGTCGGGGCCGATCAGCAGCGACAGGTCCTTGGTCATGTAGCCGCTCTCGACGGTCTGCACGCAGACCTTTTCCAGCGTGTCGGCGAAGCGCTTCAGCTCGGCATTGTCGTCGAGCTGTGCGCGGTGCGCCAGGCCGCGGGTCCAGGCGAAGATCGAGGCGATCGAGTTGGTCGAGGTCTCCTCGCCCTTCTGGTGCTGGCGGTAGTGGCGGGTCACGGTGCCGTGCGCGGCCTCGGCTTCCACGGTCCTGCCGTCCGGCGTCATCAGCACCGAGGTCATCAAGCCAAGCGAGCCGAAACCCTGCGCCACCGTGTCGGACTGCACGTCGCCGTCATAGTTCTTGCAGGCCCAGACATAGCCGCCCGACCATTTCAGGCTGGAGGCGACCATGTCGTCGATCAGCCGGTGCTCGTACCAGATCTTCTTTTCCTTGAAGGCGGCCTCGAACTCCTGCTCGTAGACCTCCTGGAAGATGTCCTTGAAGCGGCCGTCATAGGCCTTCAGGATCGTGTTCTTGGTCGACAGGTAGACCGGATAGCCGCGCAGCAGGCCGTAGTTGAGGGAGGCGCGCGCGAATTCGCGGATCGATTCGTCGAGGTTGTACATGGCCATCGCCACGCCGGAGGACGGCGCGTCGAACACGTCGTGCTCGATCACTTTTCCATCCTCGCCGACGAATTTTATCGACAGCTTGCCCTTGCCCGGGAAGAGGAAGTCGGTGGCCTTGTACTGGTCGCCGAAGGCGTGGCGGCCGACGATGATCGGCTTGGTCCAGCCCGGCACCAGCCGCGGCACGTTCTTCATGATGATAGGCTCGCGGAAGATGACGCCGCCGAGGATGTTGCGGATGGTGCCGTTGGGGCTCTTCCACATCTTCTTCAGCTTGAACTCCTCGACGCGCGTCTCGTCGGGCGTGATGGTGGCGCATTTGACGCCGACGCCGTGCTTCTTGATGGCGTTGGCTGCGTCGACGGTCACCTGGTCGTTGGTGGCGTCGCGATGCTCGACGCCGAGGTCGTAATAATCAAGCTTGAGGTCGAGATAGGGGTGGATCAGCTTGTCCTTGATGAACTGCCAGATGATGCGGGTCATCTCGTCGCCGTCGAGCTCGACGACGGGGTTTGCCACCTTGATCTTCGCCATGAAAAGCCTCGTGTTGGGAAAGGGACGACGGTCCCGCGGGGTCGCGATCGGAAGTATGGCGCCTATAGCAAAGCGGGCAGGGGTGCGCAAACGGTCTACCGCGCCGCGAGCGCCGCTTCGTGGGCACTGTCCGCCGGCTTCTTCCGCTTCCCGGACATCGGCCGGCACAGGCGGCTTGAGTTTTCGGGCGGATATGCGAGGAGGGCGGTGAAAGGAGTGGTGACGACACCATGGCAGAACCATCCAGGCAGTCGCCGGCCAGCGGCCCCGTGATCGTCCTCGTCGCCCCGCAGATGGGCGAGAACATCGGCATGGTGGCGCGTGCCATGGCGAATTTCGGCCTGTCGGAGCTCAGGCTGGTGGCACCCCGCGACGGCTGGCCGAACGACAAGGCCACCGCCGCCGCCAGCCGCGCCAACCATGTGGTCGAGGCGGCCGTCGTGTTCGATGATCTTCGCGCCGCCACTGCCGACCTCTCCTTCGTCTTCGCCACCACGGCGCGCGAACGCGACGGTTTCAAGCGGGTGGCCGGTCCGGTCGAAGCGGCGCGCATGCTGCGGGAAAAGGAGGCGTCGGGCGCGCGCACCGGCATTCTGTTCGGGCGGGAAAGATTCGGCCTCGACAATGACGAGATCAGCCTGGCCGACGAGATCGTGACCTTCCCGGTCGATCCCGCTTATGCCTCGCTCAACGTCGCGCAGGCGGCGCTGCTGATGGCCTATGAATGGCGCAAGGCCGGGTTGGAGCACGAGACCGACACGCCTTTTTCAGGGCCGGAAATGGTGCCGGCGCCGAAGGCCGAGCTTTTTAGCCTGTTCGGCCACCTGGAGGAGGCGCTGGAGAGCCGCGGCTATTTCCGCCCGCCCTCGAAAAAGCCCAAGATGGTCGACAAGCTGCGCGCCGTGCTCACCCGGCCGGCCTTTTCCAGCGGCGAGATCAAGGTTTTGCGCGGCATCGTCGCCTCGCTCGACTATTTTTCGCCGAGGGAGCCGCGCGGCGCCGGCTATCCCGAGCGCAAGGCGGCGGCCGACCGGCTGGCCCACCAGCCCGGCGCGCCGGATCAGGCGAAGGGGGAGAAGGATGGCTGAACGCCCGGTGCTGATGTTCGATTCGGGCATAGGCGGGCTGACCGTGCTGCGCGAGGCGCGCGTGCTGATGCCCGACCGACGCTTCGTCTATGTCGCCGACGACGCCGCCTTTCCCTACGGCGACTGGGAGGAGGAGGCGCTGGACCGGCGCATCGTCGACTTGTTCGGCACGCTGCTCGACCGCTACCGGCCCGAGATCGCCGTCATTCCCTGCAACACCGCCTCGACCCTGTCGCTGGCCAGCCTGCGCGCCGCCTATCCCGGCACGCCCTTCGTCGGCACGGTTCCGGCGATCAAGCCGGCGGCCGAGCGCACCCGTTCCGGTCTGGTCTCGGTGCTGGCAACGCCCGGCACGGTCAAGCGGCAATACACGCGCGACCTGATCGCCCAATGGGCGCAGAAATGCCATGTCAGGCTGGTCGGCAGCACAAAACTCGCCCGGCTCGCCGAGATCTACATGCGCGACGGCTTCGTCGACGAGGAGGAGGTGAGCGCCGAGATCGCGCCCTGCTTCGTCGAGCGCGACGGCAAACGCACCGACATCGTCGTGCTCGCCTGCACCCATTATCCCTTCCTGGTCAACCGCATGCGCAAGATGGCACCATGGCCGGTCGACTGGCTGGACCCCGCCGAGGCGATCGCGCGACGCACGCTGTCGCTGCTCGACGGCAGGGGAGAAGCTCCGGCCGGTGACCGCGCCGCCGACCTGCGCGACATCGCCGTCTTCACCTCGGGCAAGGCGGATTTCGCCATCCGCCGGCTCATACAGGGGTTTGGGCTCAGCCTCACGCAGCCCTAGGCCGCTCTCCGGCTCGCCTGACTGCCACCGAGGCGCCGACGATTGCCGCGACCGTCGCCAGGTAGAACACGATCTGGATGCCCTCCGGCCGGGCGACATAGCCGACGAGGATGTGCAGCAGGAAGCCGAGGGCATCTGTCTGCGGCAGGATCTTCGACGTGTTCCAGATGTCGTAGCCGAGCGCCGGCAGCCAGCCCGCCTGCACCAGGAACGCCGCCGCCTGCGCGGCGAGCCCGGCGGCGAGCAGGACGATGATGATGCCGGTGACGCGGAAGATGTGTTTCAGCGGCACGCTGAGCAGCCCGGCATAGAACAGCGCGCCGACGATCGCGGCTGCGGCGACGCCCAGCAACCCGCCCTGCAGCATGGAGGCGACCGTCATCTCGCCGTCGACGGCGAGGCCGTAGAGGAACAGCACCGTTTCCGAACCCTCGCGCAGTACAGCGACGGCGCAGATGGCGGCCAGTGCCGAAAGCGGCTTCGCGCCTTCCTTCACCGCCCGGCCGACGGTTCGGCTCGTATCGACCAGTTCCCGCGCGTGGCCGCTCATCCAGATCTGGTGCCAGGCCAGCATGGCGACGGCGAGCAGCAGCACCACGGCATTGAGGATTTCCGTGCCGTTGCCCTCGAACAGGTTTGCCAGGCCGTCGGCGAAGAGCGCGACCAGGCCTGCGCCGGCGAGCCCGGAGGCCACGCCCGCCGCCACCCAGCCGCCGCGCGCGGCAATGCCCTTGCTGGCCGCCAGCACGATGGCGACGATCAGCGCCGCCTCCAGCGTCTCGCGAAAGACGATCACGAAGGTGGAAAGCACCGTCCTACTCCGCGAACAGCCTGCCGAGCGCCGAATCCATGTGCCGCTCGCCGAAGAAGCCGTATTCGCCGGCGGCCAGCGGGCCGACATGGAAGGTCATCCGCTTGCCGCCGCCGATCACCTTCTCGACATGGAAATCGTTGCTCTCGAACTCTTCCGCCGTCGCGTCGGAATTGATCACGACCAGCGCGAATTTTTCGCCGGCCGGCACCGTCAGCGTCGCCGGCGTGAAGCGGTGCTCCTTGATCGTCAGCGTGAACGACTGCTCGGCCAGGGCCGGTGCAACGTGAGCACCGAGCGCTGCAAACGCCACCGCGGCGAGCGGGACAAGGCTGCGGCAAGCGGGCATGTGGGTCATCCTCGTAGGACCGTCCGCGGTCGCGGACTTCTTTCAAGGATAGAAAGGTGATGTCTCTTGTCAAGAAAAACCGCAGTTTAGAAGCGCTGTAAATACAATGATTACAACATGTTGGGTGCTGTATTGCGTTGTTCGAGGCATGCGGAACCCCTTGCGTGACCCCGCGTTGTCGCAGCAGCAACGACGCAAGGAGCATTGCCATGCCCGCCAAATCGAAAGCCCAGCAGAAGGCCGCCGGCGCCGCCTTGTCGGCCAAGCGCGGCGATACCAGGAAGAGCGAGCTCAAGGGCGCATCGAAGGGAATGTACGAATCGATGAGCGAAAAGCAGCTCGAGGATTTTGCCGAAACCAAGCGCAAGGGCCTGCCCGAGAAGAAGAAGTCCAAGGACTGAGGACGACGGAGAAGCGCCTCGTCCATCGAACGAGGGCGCTTCGCGATAGCGGTAGCCGTTCGGACCGCCGGCTGGCTCGCTATCTTCGTCCGGATGTTTCACGATCCCTTCTACCGATGAAGAAGGCCGGGCATTCCGACCTCATCCCGCCATTGGGTCGCGGTACCAAGGGGAGGCGATGCCCTAATAAGCCACGGTGAAGCGCTGGCGCCGATGTGCCGGCTTTTCCGCCTCGTCGAGAATGGCGACCGCGAGATCCTCTACCGAAGTCGCGCTCTGGCCCTTGTCGTCGAACACCGGATTGTCGCCGCCGACCCGGTATTTGCCGGTGCGCTCGCCCGGCGCGAGCTGGAAGGGCGGCGACACGAAGGTCCAGTCGAGGCCGCTGTCCTTTTTCAGGTCGTTCAGGGAATCGCGAGCCGCCAGCGCGCCCTGCTTCCATTCGGCGGGGAATTCCGGCGAATCGACGAACTGGCTGCCGTCGGGTGCATGGAGGCTGCCGGCGCCGCCGACTGCGATCAGCCGCAGGCCGGCCGTCTTCGCCGCCGCCGCGATCGCCGCCGAGCCCTTGCGGTGCTTGTCGTAGATGTCGGGGTCGCCCCAGCCGCCGTTGAAGGCGGAGACGACGACGTCGTGACCGGCGAGCGCATCGGCAAGCGCGGCGGCGTCGAAGACGTCGGCCTTGGCCGCGGTCACGCCGGCCGCCTTCTCCACCTTGTCGGGGTTGCGCACCAGCGCGGTGACGGAATGGCCGCGGCGGACCGCCTCCTTGAGCAGCGCGCCGCCGACGAAACCGGAGGCGCCGATGAGGGCAATCTTCATGACAGATCCTTTCATCGCCCGGCCGGCCTCTCGGATGGCCGAGCATCTTGTGTAATCAGGTTATCACCGGTAACCAGATAAGGGATTGCGGTCTGCCGCGTAAGAACGCATGAATCCGTGCCGAGGTTACCGCGAGGGAACTGCGATGAATGCCAGAACCGGAACGACGGCGGCGGCGCCGCTTCTGCAGGCCAGCCCCGGCTTCGCCCAGGACGAGCGCGGCGGCTGCCCGATCCGCGAGGTGCTCGACCGTGTCGGCGACACCTGGAGCATTCTCGTCATCTTCAACCTCCAGCCCGGGCCGATGCGCTTCAATGCGCTCAAGCGCGCCATCGAAGGCATTTCGCAGCGCATGCTGACGGTGACGCTGCGCTCGCTCGAGCGCGACGGCCTGGTGAGCCGCACCGTGCGGCCGACCACCCCGCCGGAGGTCGAATATGCGCTGACCGAGCTCGGTCATTCGATCGCCGTGCCGATCGATGCGCTGGGCGTATGGGCGGCGCGCAACCGCGACGCGATGCGGGTGGCGCGCTCGGCGTTCGATACCGGAGCGTGAGCGGTCACGGGAACGGCGTGGGGCCTTCCGATGCGAGATGACTGCAACCGCCGGGAACATTCGCGGTACGGTTGAGTTTTGGAAGCGATTGCGTCCAGGACGAAGCGCCTGCCGGCGTTGCTTGGCCAGCGCCCGGCAGGGAGCATCGGGAGCATGCCATGGAACTGACGATCTATCTTTCGAAAGTCTTCGGCATCGCGCTGATCGCCATGGGCGCGTCGATCATGCTCAGGCGGCGCTATTTCGTTCCGGTCTTCGGCGCATTCGTGCGCGAGCGGCTGCTTCGGGCCGTCATGTCCTTCATCGAGCTGCTCGGCGGGCTGTTCCTGATCGTCGGCCATACCGCCTGGTCGCCCTTGCCGGCGGCGATCATTTCGCTGCTCGGCTGGGTCGCGGTGATCGAGGCGCTGTGCTATCTGCTGCTGCCGGACGAGGCGGTCGAGGGCATGCTGGATACCTTCAACAAGCCGTCCTGGTATGTCGGCGGCGGGCTGGTTTCGATCCTGATCGGTGTCTATCTCGCCGGTTTCGGCTTCGGATTGTGGTGAAACCGCGATTTTGTTGACAGACCGGGTCGGATGCCGTAGTAGCCCACCGAACCGCGCAGCAATGCGCGGTCTTTTGTTTGACGTGTCCCGTGGGTCTTTCCGCAAAGCGTGCGTGGGAGACCCTGTCAGGTCCCGAAAAAGGGGGCCAGAGGAGGGCGCGTTTCCTTCGCTCGGAGCGTGAGGCTGCGGGCGTATCGTTTTGAAAGGGAATGCGATGAGCAAGCGCGAATCCGCGAAGTACAAGATCGACCGCCGTCTCGGCGAAAACATCTGGGGTCGTCCGAAGTCCCCGGTCAACAAGCGTGAATACGGTCCCGGCCAGCACGGCCAGCGCCGCAAGGGCAAGCTGTCCGACTTCGGCCTGCAGCTGCGCGCCAAGCAGAAGCTCAAGGGCCATTATGGCGACGTCTCGGAAAAGCAGTTCCGCAAGACCTACGAGGAGGCCAACCGCCGCCGTGGCGACACCTCCGAGAACCTGATCGGCCTGCTGGAGTCGCGCCTCGACGCGGTCGTCTACCGCTCCAAGTTCGTGCCGACGATCTTCGCGGCGCGCCAGTTCGTCAACCACGGCCACGTCAACGTCAACGGCAAGCGCGTCAACATCGGCTCCTACCGCTGCAAGCCGGGCGACGTCATCGAGGTGCGTGAGAAGTCGAAGCAGCTCGTCCTGGTGCTGGAATCGGTGCAGCTCGCCGAGCGCGACGTGCCGGACTACATCGAGGCCGACCACAACAAGATGACCGCCACCTTCGCGCGCGTTCCCGGCCTGGCCGACGTCCCGTTCGCCGTGCAGATGGAACCGAACCTGGTGGTCGAGTTCTACTCGCGCTGATAGTCGTCCGCGAACGAGATTCTTCAGAAGGCCGCCTCCGGGCGGCCTTCGTCGTTTCCGGCGTCGGCCTGCGCCGTCCGGAGCGGGCCTCGTGCCCGGCCGAGCCGTTGCCGTCGATCGGTCCCGCGCATCTTTTGCGCCGGCCTGCTCTTCCCGCAGTTGTTTGCGGTGGGCAGGCCGGATAGAGAGGGCCGCATTGAAGAGGCTCGTCAGCGCCATGAACGTCGCCGTCATTCCGCAACAGGTCGAAGAAAGCAGTGGGGGCTGCCATCCGCTGTTCCGCGACGTGCCGTCCTCCGTCGAGTTCAACAAGCTGCGCAAGCGGCTGCTGCGGCAGGTGCGCGAGGCGATCGACAGTTTCGCCATGGTGCGGCCGGGCGAGCGCTGGCTGGTGGCGCTGTCGGGCGGCAAGGATTCCTACGGGCTGCTCGCGGTCCTGCTCGACCTCAAATGGCGCGGCCTGCTGCCCGTGGACCTGCTCGCCTGCAACCTCGACCAGGGGCAGCCGGATTTTCCAAAACACATCCTGGCGGATTTTTTGAACCGCTACGACATCCCGCACCGCATCGAATACCGCGACACCTATTCCATCGTCACCGACAAGATCGCCGAGGGCGCCACCTACTGCTCGCTGTGCTCGCGGCTGCGGCGCGGCCATCTCTACCGCATCGCGCGCGAGGAGGGCTGCTCGTCGCTGGTGCTCGGCCATCACCGCGAGGACGTGCTCGAGACCTTCTTCATGAACCTCTTCCATGGCGGGCGGCTGGCGGCGATGCCGCCGAAGCTCATCAACGACGAGGGCGACGTGATGGTGCTGCGGCCGCTCGCCTTCTGCGCGGAAGCCGATCTCGCCCACTTCGCCGACGCCATGGCTTTCCCGATCATCCCTTGCGATCTCTGCGGCAGCCAGGACGGCCTGCAGCGCAACGCCATGAAGGCGATGCTCGACGACATCGAACGAAAGATGCCGGGCCGCAAGGACACGATGATCCGGGCGCTCGCCAATGTGCGGCCCTCGCACCTGCTCGACCGCGGCCTCTTCGACTTCTCCGCCCTTTCCCGATAACAGCGAGATTTTCCCATGCGTTTTGACGACACTTCGGTCGATTGGCTGACCGCGCTCCTGGCCGAGGCCGCCGCTGCCGAAATCATGCCGCGCTGGCGCCGTCTTTCGGCGGACGACATTCGCCAGAAGACCTCGGCCATCGACCTCGTCACCGAGGCGGACATCAGCGCTGAGCGCTACATCACCGCGCGGCTCAGGCAGCGGTTTCCCGGCGCGCTGGTGGTGGGCGAGGAAGCCTATGCCGCCGATCCCGCCGTGCTCGCCGGCCTGGACGAGGCGGACCTCGCCTTCGTCATCGACCCGATCGACGGCACGCTGAATTTCGCGTCGGGGCTGACGCTGTTCGGCGTCATGCTGGCGGTGGTGAGCAAGGGCGAGACGATCGCCGGCATCATCTACGACCCGGTCGGCAAGGATTTCATCCTGGCGGCGCGCGGCGCCGGCGCGCATGTCCGCCACGGCGACGGCCGGCTGGAGCCGGTCCGCGCGGCGGCCGCGGCGCCGGTATCGGCGATGAGCGGGGGGATCTCCTGGACCTATGTGCAGGAGCCGGAGCGCTCGATGCTGACGCGCAATCACGCCAAGTTCCGCTCGCATTTCAACTTCCGCTGCGCCGCCCACGAATACCGCCTGCTGGCGACCGGCGGCGCGCATTTCGTGCTCTACATGAAGCTGACACCGTGGGATCACCTGCCGGGCATGCTGATCCATGCCGAGGCCGGCGGCTATTCGGCGCGGCTCGACGGCGAGCCCTACGTGCCGTCGCGCATGGACGGCGGCATTCTGGTGGTGCCCGACAAGGCGAGCTGGGATGAGATCCGCGCCACGCTCTGGGCGCGCTGACCGTCGGCGGGCGAGCCTCGGCGCACCCGCCGGCCCTACACCGCCGGCTTCGGATCGTGCTGGGCGCGGAACAGTTTTCCGCGCTCGGCGATCAGCACCATGACGAGCCCGAGCGCCGCGACGCCGCAGAAGCCGGCGGCGAGCGGGGTGGTGGTGCCGTCGAAGGACTGGCCGATGAAGGCGCCGATGAGGCCGCCGCCCAGCGTCTGCACGAAACCCTGCACCGACGAGGCCGAGCCGGCGATGTGGCCGAGCGGCTCCATCGCCAGCGCGTTGAAGTTCGAACCGATCCAGCCGAACTGGAACATGGCGGCGGCGAACAGGATGACGAACGGGACGAGCGGCACCGGGCCGAGCAGCGACCAGACGAACCAGGTCAGGCTGACCAGGAAGAAGCCGATCAGCGCCGCGTGCGACAGCCGGCGCATGCCGAGCCGCATCACCAGGCGCGAGTTCAGGAAGGACGACACCGCCATCAGCCCGGCGACCAGCGCGAAGACCACGGGGAACCACACGCCGAGGCCGTAGATGCCGACATAGACCTGCTGGGCGGAGTTGATGAAGCCGAACAGCGCGCCGAACACGGTGGTGGAGGCGAGCGTGTACCAGAGCGACACGCGCGTCGTCAGCACGATGCCGAAGGCCTGGCTGATCGCCCCCAGCGTGAAGGGCCGCCGGTCCTCGGGGTGCTGCGTCTCCGGCAGGCGCAGCGCCGCCCACAGCGTGATCGCCAGCGCGATCAGGCCCATGCAGACGAAGATGAAGTGCCAGTTGGCGAACAGCATCATCACCTGGCCGATGCCCGGCGCGATCACCGGGATGATCATGAAGACCATGAAGATCAGCGACATGGTCTCGGCCATCTGCCGTCCGCCGAAGCGGTCGCGCACCATCGACACGGCGATCACGCGGGTCGAGGCGGCGCCGACGCCCTGGATGAAGCGCAGCGCCAGCAGCGTCTCGAAATTCGGCGCGAACGCGGCGGCGAAGGCGGCGATCAGGTAGACCGTGAGGCCGAACAGCAGCGGCAGCCGTCGCCCGAACCGGTCCGAAGCCGGGCCATAGGGCAGCAGCGCGGCCGCCATGCCGGCGAAATAGGCCGTGATCACATATTGCCGGTGGTTCTCGGTCTCGACGCCGAGGCTGGCGCCGATCTCCTGCAGGCCGGGCAGCATGATGTCGATGGCGAGCGCGTTGAGCGCCATCAGCGCCGCGCAGAGCGCGATGAACTCCCAGCGGGCGAGGGGGAAGGCGAGTGCCTTGCTGGCGGGCGATTGCTGGTCCATCGGACGGCTCCGGCTAAAGCATGTATCCCGAAAGCGCGTAGCGGTTTCGGGATAAAGACATGCGCAAAATCAAGAGCAGCGCGTCGCATGAATCCTCTTTCACGCGACCCGCCGTAGAGCATGATCCCGAAAAGTGCGGACTTTTCGGACGAAGGTCATGCGGTAGACAGAACACACGGAGCGGAATGCCCGTTCACTCCGACCGCACTCCGCTCCAATGCGCCAAACGAAATGCGCCGGCAGGCCGGCGCATCCTTTGTCTGGCTTTTGTTTTGAGCCCGGCCAGTCCGCCGGGCCGCGCGTCAGGCCGCGCTGCTGACGCTGACGCCTTTTTCCTCGAAATATCCTTGCAGCTCGCCCGCCTGGAACATCTCGCGGATGATGTCGCAGCCGCCGACGAACTCGCCCTTCACATAGAGCTGCGGGATGGTCGGCCAGTTCGAATATTCCTTGATGCCCTGGCGCAACTCGTTGGAGGTGAGCACGTTGACGCCCTTGTAGTCGACGCCCAGATAATCGAGGATCTGCACCACCTGGCCGGAGAAGCCGCACTGCGGGAAACCCGGCGTGCCCTTCATGAACAGCACCACGTCTTTGCTCTTCACTTCGCTGTCGATGTATTCGCCGATGCCGCTCATCCGAAAAATCCCTTGCCTTGCCTGTGGGAGTCAGGCCCGAAACATGCCATTCAAATAAACCCTAAGGCCACCCGAAACAAGGCATCCGATCCTTTTCCGGCTGGTCCAGCCAGCACGATGCCGCCGCCGGACCTGGCCCGGCAGTTCGTTCGTACCGCGATGAGGCAGGGTGAGCCGCGCAGCGATTGTCTCGATTGTCCTGATCGTTCTTGCGATTGCCGCCGCCGCCGGCTTGTGGTTGTCCGGCGGGGACAAGCGTCCGGCGCCTTTCGACGCCGCCGAGTTGCCGGCGATGTGTCGGGAAACGACGTTCGAGCAGGCCGCCTACGTCGTCTGCACGGTCGACCCCGGCCAGGCCGATATCGGCGTCTTCCATGCGGGGCCGGACGGCGGGGCTTACGGGTCGCTGGATGCTTTCGATCAGGCGATGGCGGCGCGCGGCAGGCCCGTGGCGCTGGCCATGAACGCCGGCATGTATCACGAGGGCCTCGGTCCGGTCGGCCTGCTGGTCGAAGACGGCCGCGAGGTCACGCCGGTCGAGACCGCGGACGGGGAGGGCAATTTCTTCCTCAAGCCGAACGGCATCTTCGTCATCCGCGACGACGGTGCGGCGGCCGTGATGGAGACGGAAAAATTCCGGGCCGGGCGCCCGGCGGTGCGCTTCGCCACACAGTCCGGGCCGATGCTGGTGATCGACGGACAAATCCATCCGCGCTTCCTGCCGGACGGCACGTCGCGCTACACCCGCAACGGCGTCGGCGTCACCGAATCCGGCAGCGTCGTGCTGGCGATCTCGCTTTCGCAAGTCAGCCTCGGCAGCTTTGCCCGGCTGTTCCGTGACACGCTCGCCTGCCCGAACGCGCTGTTCCTCGACGGCGACATTTCGGCGTTCTCCAACGGGAGGAGAACGCTGCTCGGCGGAAAGCATCCGGTCGGGCCGATCATCGCCGTGTTCGCGAAACAATAGCAGCGGCTACGATTATCCGCATCGCGCTCGGCAGGTCGTCGGCGCAGCGGCGTGTTCCCTTCTCCGAGTGCCTTCCGGTCCATGCCATTGTTTAGGGAACGCTCCTTACCGCAGGGGAGAAGCCGGGAGCGGGCCTGCCGGGCCGAACCTCTCGAACGATAAAACTTAGCAAGTTGGCGAAGTTTTCCTTGCGTCGCCGCGGAATGGGCGATAGTTAGCATTATGGCTAAGCATGATCCTGACCTCTCGCTGCTCTTCCACGCTTTGGCCGATCCGACCCGCCGATCGATCCTGACGCGGCTCGCCGAAAGGCCGGCGCGGGTGACGGAGCTGGCTGGACCCACGGGACTGCGTCTGCCCACGGTGATGCGGCACCTTTCCGTGTTGGAGGAGGCCGGGCTGATCGCAACCTCCAAGGACGGGCGCATACGCACCTGCGCCATCGTCCCCGAGGCCTTGGAGCCGGCGCGGACATGGCTCGATGAACAGCGGGCCATCTGGGAAGCTCGGCTCGACCGGCTGGACGCCTTTGTGATGAACGTGATGAAGGAGCGCGCGAAATGACATCGCACTTGCAGCGGGGCAGCACGACCCCTGAAGGATCCGATGGTGGAAGGAACCGTTTTGCGACCCTGACCTTCGAGCGGGACGTGGCCGCGCCGTTGTCGGTGCTGTGGCAGGCCTGGACGGCACCCGCCGCCCGGGCGGTCTGGGCCGCGCCCACCCCCTCCGTCACCGTGGAGTTCTTGGAGGCTGACACCAGGGTTGGCGGACGCGAAGTCTCGCTCTGCAAGGTCGAGGGTCAGCCGGACATCCGATGTGAATGCGGCTGGCTTGAGCTGCAACCGGCGATGCGTAGCGTCAACTACGAGGTGGTCTCCTCCGGTGGTGTGCCGCAGTCGGCGGCGCTGGTGACGGCTGATTTCTCAGGCTCGGACGAGCGCAGCCGGCTGGTCGTGACAGTGCAGCTTTCCTCGCTGGCCAAGGATATGCAGGCTGGCTACCGACAGGGTTTTGGCGCGGGGCTGGATAATCTCCAGGGCGCGGCCGAGCGGACAATGGTTCTGCAACGGGTCATCCGGGCGCCGCGATCCGTCGTCTGGGGCGCGTGGATGAACCCCGAAGCGCTGCCGCAATGGTGGGGGCCGGACGGGTTTTCCTGCCGGACGAAGAGGATCGACCTGCGGTCGGGCGGCGAATGGGTTTTCGACATGATCGGGCCCGACGGCACCGTCTATCCCAATCACCATCGCTATGGCGAGGTCAGGCCCGAAGTGGGGTTCGGCTATGCGCTGCTATGGGGCGAGAACGGGCCGAAACATGCCGACGCCTGGGCCTCGTTCGAGGATCAGGACGGGGCGACCAAGGTCACGCTGGGCATGGTCTTCACCACGGCTGCCGAGTTCCAGGAGGCCAAGGGTTTTGGTGCCGTGGAACTGGGACTGCAAACCCTGGGCAAGCTGGAGCGCTTCGTCACATCCCGCTGAATTGCCGCGACTTCCCGTCGGCGCGAATCGGGCCATCGGGCGAGGTCGTCATCCATGCCGCGCCCGATGGCCGTCCGAGCAAGGCTGGATCGCGGACTTCATGAACAAGGCCGAGAAGGTGGTCTTCTCGGCCGCGGTGCGCTGCGGCATGCTTGTGCATGCCTGTTGCCATCACGAAACGCAGCGGCGCTGCCGAAGCCGGTTGAAACGAATCGCGCCGAAGCAGGTCAATCCGGCGCGCTGGTCTGCAGCGCCAGCGCGTGCAGCACGCCGCCCATATTGCCCTTCAGCGCCTCGTAGACCATCTGGTGCTGCTGGACGCGGCTTTTCCCGCGAAAGCTTTCCGCCACGACTTCCGCCGCATAGTGGTCCCCGTCGCCGGCAAGGTCGCGGATCGTCACCCGGGCATCCGGAATGCCTTCCTTGATCAGGCGTTCGATGTCGTGCGCGTCCATCGCCATCGGCGAAGCTCCCCGTTTGGTCTGCTTGACCCAGATATGGCCTCCGGGGCCGGGGAGGTCAATCGGCCGACCGTCGATCGCCGAAGAAGCAATACCCGTCCGCCGGAGCGGTCCCTTCAGTTTTCCTGCGGCAGGTCGCCGGCCATGAAATTCGGGAACCAGCCTTCGTGCGCCGCCTTCAGCTCGGCGAGCGCTATCGCCCGGGCATCGCCGAGCTTCAGCTCCTGCCCGCCGGTGACGCCGATCCACGGCGCGAACACGCCGGTATCCTCGAGGAACTCGTTCAGGAACCAGTCGATCCTGTCGCGCCGCATGGTGACGACGTAGCGGCCCTGGTCCTCGCCGAAGAAGACGGGAACCGGCGAGACGCCCTTGAGCTGGCTGACATTGGCGCCGATGCCGCCGGCCATTGCCATCTCGGCCAGCGCCACGGCCAGCCCGCCGTCGGAGACGTCGTGCACGGCGGTGGCGACGCCGTCTGCGATCAGTTTTCGTACCAGATCGCCCACTTTCTTCTCATGCGCGAGGTCGACCGGCGGCGGGGGGCCGTCGCTGCGGCCGAAAATGTCGCGCAAATAGATCGACTGGCCGAGATGCGTGCCCCAAATGGCCGGCGCGCCGACCAGCACGATCGCTTCGTCGGCGGCGGCGAAGCCGATGCGCGCCATCTTCGACCAGTCGCCGATCAGGCCGACGCCGCCGATGGTGGGCGTGGGCAGGATGCCCTGGCCGTTGGTCTCGTTGTAGAGCGAGACATTGCCCGACACGATCGGGAAGCCGAGCGCCCGGCAGGCTTCGCCGATGCCTTCGATGGCCTTCACCAGCTGACCCATGATCTCCGGCCGCTCCGGATTGCCGAAGTTGAGATTGTCGGTGGCAGCCAGCGGCTCGGCGCCGGTCGCCGTGAGATTGCGCCAGCACTCCGCCACCGCCTGCTTGCCGCCCTCGAACGGGTCCGCCTCGCAGTAGCGCGGCGTGACGTCCGAGGAGAAGGCGAGCGCCTTGGTCGGGTGGCCGTCGATGCGCACCACGCCGGCGTCGCCGCCGGGGATCTGCAGCGTGTTGGCCAGAATCAGCGTGTCGTACTGCTCCCATACCCAGCGCCGGCTGGAGAGGTCCGGGCCGCCCAGCATCTTGATGAGCGCGTCGGCCACGTCGGCCTGCGGGATATCGTCTGTCGCGAGCGGCGCGGGCACTTTCGGCTCCGTCCACGGCCGGTCGTATTCCGGCGCCTGGTCGCCGAGTTCCTTGATCGGCAGATTGGCGACCTCCTCGCCCTGGTGCAGGATGCGGAAGCGCAGATCGTCGGTGGTCTTGCCGACGATGGCGAAGTCCAGCCCCCACTTCTCGAAGATCGCCGCCGCCTCCGCCTCCTTTTCCGGCTTCAGCACCATGAGCATGCGCTCCTGGCTCTCCGACAGCATCATCTCATACGCGCTCATGCGCTCCTCGCGCACCGGCACATGATCGAGGTCGAGCTCGATGCCGAGGTCGCCCTTGGCGCCCATCTCCACTGCCGAGCAGGTGAGGCCGGCGGCGCCCATGTCCTGGATGGCGATGACGGCGCCCGACGCCATCAGCTCGAGGCAGGCCTCCAGCAGGCATTTTTCCGTAAAAGGATCGCCGACCTGCACGGTCGGGCGTTTTTCCTCGATCGTATCGTCGAACTCCGCCGACGCCATGGTGGCGCCGCCGACACCGTCGCGCCCGGTCTTGGCGCCGAGATAGACGACGGGCAGGCCGACGCCCTTGGCCTCCGACAGGAAGATGCCGTCGGTGCGCGCCAGGCCGGCGGCGAAGGCGTTGACCAGGCAGTTGCCGTTGTAGGAGCGATCGAAATTGACCTCGCCGCCGACCGTCGGCACGCCGAAGGCGTTGCCGTAGCCGCCGACGCCGGAGACCACGCCGGCCACCAGGTGGCGCGTCTTCGGATGGTCGGGCTCGCCGAAGCGCAGCGCGTTCATCGCCGCGATCGGCCGCGCGCCCATGGTGAAGACGTCGCGCAAGATGCCGCCGACGCCGGTTGCCGCGCCCTGGTAGGGTTCGATGTAGGACGGGTGGTTGTGGCTCTCCATCTTGAAGACGACCGCCTGGCCGTCGCCGATGTCGACCACGCCGGCATTCTCGCCCGGCCCCTGGATCACCCGCTCGCCCTTGGTCGGCAGCGTGCGCAGCCATTTCTTCGAGCTCTTGTACGAGCAGTGCTCGTTCCACATCGCCGAGAAGATGCCGAGCTCGGTGAAGCTCGGCTCGCGGCCGATCAGGTCGAGGATGCGCCGGTACTCGTCGGGCTTCAGCCCGTGCGCCTTCACCATCTCGTCGGTGATGGCGACGTCGTTGCGGATGGTCATCGTGCTGCCATGGACTCCGTGGGGCTTGCCGCGCTCCATAGCGCAAGCCGGCGCCGCGATACACCGCCCGCTGGGGATAAATTCGCGTGAAGCGCCGGTTTTTGCGCGATCAGCCGTAACTGTCGTAGCCGGCGCCGCCATGGTCCATCAGCCGCCTGAGCGTGGCGAAGCCGGCGGCGACGTCTTCGCGGGTGGGCGGCATGGAGAAGCTGATGCGGACGCGGTGGAAGACACGCTCGCTGCGGCCGGCCTTGTATTCGTCCTCGTCGTCGACGAGCACGCCTTCGTTGGCCGCCACCTGCTTGAAGGTGCCGGACATCCATGGCTCGGGCAGCTTCATCCACAGGTAAGGCGCGTTCTTGTGCGAGCGGAAGTCGTGGCCGGCGAAGATCTTGCGCGCCAGCTCCTCGCGCGCGGCCAGCTCGCGCCGCACCTTGCCGCGGGTCTTTGCCGCCTCGCCGCCATTGACCAGCTCGGCCGACAGAGAGGCGAGCAGGAAGGGCAGGCCGCCCGTCACCATCTTGTGCGCGGTCTGCACGCGCGGCGCGAAATGCGCGGGGCAGGCGACCCAGCCGCCGCGCACGCCTGCCGACACCGCCTTGGACAGGCCGCCTATGTGGAAGGTGCGCTCCGGCGCGATCTCCGCAAGCGTCGAATAGCCGGTCTCCAGCAGCGTGCTGTAGACCGCGTCCTCGATGATCCAGACATTGTATTTTCTGGCGATCTCGACGATGGCGCGCTGCCGCTCCGGCGCCATGATCGACAGCGTTGGGTTCTGCAGCGCCGACATCAGGAAGACCAGTTTCGGATGCTGCTGGGCGCACAGCCGCTCGAAATCGTCGGGATCCGGGCCGTGCTCGTCATTGCCGAAGGCGACCGTGCGCCGGCCGATCAGGCTGGCGCTGCGCGAGATCGACGAATAGGTGATCTGCTCGAAGGCGACCCTGTCGCCCGGCGCGGTGGTGGCGGCGATCACCGCCAGGATGGCGGCATGGCAGCCGGAAGTCGGCACGATCGTCTGCGGCTCCGGCCGCCAGTCGCCGGAGGCGAGCCACGCGCTGCCGGCGGTGCGCCACTCCTCGGGCCAGCGCCGGGTGTAATCGACCACCTCGTCCGGATGGTCGCGAATAATGCGCTCGGTGATCTCGCGGATGGCGGCGCTCTGGCCGAGATCGGGCGCCGACGTCGTGTCCATGCGCAGCTTGCCCGCCGGCGCCGGGACGGCGCGGCTCCAGGTGGCGGCGGGAGCTGCGGCCTGGGGCTGCGGCTCGGGCGTATCGCCACTGCCCAGCACATAGGTTCCGCGTCCGACCTCGCCGCTGACCAGGCCGCGCTCGCGCGCCACCGCATAGGCGCGTGTCACCGTGCCGATGGTGACGCCGATGTCAAAGGCGAGGTTGCGCTGGGGCGGCAATTTTTCGCCCGTCGGCAGCCTGCCGTCGCTGATGTCGCGCTCGATCTGGTCGGCGAGGCGAAGATAGAGCGGGCCGGAGCCCTCGGACAGATCGGGAAGCCAATTTGTCATGATGACAATTTCATAGCTTGCAATTGCAATGGGGTCAATTCACAAGATTGTACCCATAGACGATGACATTATGTGTGAGAGGACAGGAAAATGGGTGCAATAGAGACATTGGCTCAGAGCCGTTCGATCCATCCGGGCCAGCCTCGCGGTTTCTTCCCGCGGATCGGCGCCGCCGCGGCCCGCCTTCTCGACGCCGTCTCGGACAGGACTTCGCATATGCTGGAGCGGCGGCGCAGCCGGCTGATGCTCCTGGAACTGAACGACGACCAGCTCAAGGACATCGGCCTGTCGCGCGCCGACGCCTATCGCGAGGGAATCCGTCCCTTTTTCGACTGATCTCCCGCCTCCGTCTTGGACGCTAGGGAATGGGCGGGAAAGCAGTGACCTCGAGGCGATCGAACATGCCGACGCATCCAAGGCTCATCCGGTACCTCGACGCCGCATTGCGCTGGTGGAACGGCCTGCCGCGAAAGCGGCTCACCCGGCGCGGGCTGATGGAGCTGAGCGACGACCAGCTGGCTGAGCTCGGCATGCCGGCACGGCGATGCCGGATATTGCAACCGAGCTCGCCGCCGCCGATCGCTTGAGGATACTCTTGCAACGACGAGACACCCTCATCCGCCTTCCCCCTCGACAAGCTCGGGGTCAGGCACCTTCTCCCACGGGCGAAAAGCGAGGAGTTTCGCGGCAACTCCTTCGCATTTCTTCAACGCAGGCGATTTGCAGAGGCGGTAATGCAGTGCTCCCTCTTCTCCCCTTTGGGAGAAGGTGCCTGCCCCGAGCTTGTCGAGAGGGAAGGCGGATGAGGGGTGTTGGACGGAACGCGACGCTGGCGCTGCTCCCGGAATCCCCCGAGGGACGGCGTTAGCTCATATGTGATCCCCTGAGCCGCGTGCTCCTTGTCAGCATCCGTCAGGATGATTTTCCCTCATTTTATCCCCGCCCCTCCCGGCCCGGGCGATAATCCCGCCGCCTGTGCTGGAAAGGAGGCGGCGGTGGACTGGGATGCGGCAATCGAGAAGAATCGCGAGGCGCTGAAGCGCATCCTCGCCATGCTCGTCGCCATGGCCGGCCTGGAACTCGAGGAACTCAGGGGACAGTTTACTTTCTTTCGGCAGAAGGGCACAGCCGCTTCAAGGTTTTCGCGGGCCGAAAAAAGTAATACCCCGCCTACCCGACGACCCGAAAAGCCTCGGGTCTGACGATG
>NZ_JCACER010000082.1:0-23665 GCF_059502445.1 Kumtagia sp. | reverse complement strand
CCCCTTGCGGGGGAGATGTCCGGCAGGACAGAGGGGGGTGCTGTCCCGCCAGCCTAGCCATGCTGGACGCCACTCATTCGAACCGATCCGGCAAATGATGCTCCTCGGCAAGATCGGAGAAACGGGTGAATTCGCCCTGGAAGGCCAGCGACACCATTCCCGTCGGGCCGTGGCGCTGTTTTGCAACGATCACTTCCGCCTTGCCGCGCGCCTCGTTCATCTCGCCTTCCCATTTCAGATATTCGTCGGTGCCGGGCTTCGGCTCCTTGTTCTTGAGATAATACTCCTCGCGGTAGACGAAGATCACAACGTCGGCGTCCTGCTCGATCGAGCCTGATTCGCGCAGGTCCGAGAGCTGCGGCCGCTTGTCCTCGCGGCTTTCCACCTGGCGCGACAGCTGCGACAGCGCGATGATCGGCACGGCCAGTTCCTTGGCCAGCGCCTTCAGCCCGGTGGTGATCTCGGTGATCTCCTGCACGCGGTTCTCGTTCGCGCGCTTCGACGAGCCGGTCATCAGCTGGATGTAGTCGATGACGATGACGTCGAGGCCGCGCTGGCGTTTCAGCCGGCGGGCGCGGGCGGCCAGCTGGGCGATCGAGATGCCGCCGGTCGAATCGATGAACAGCGGGATCTTCTGCAGCATCTGCGTGCAGCCGACCAGTTTTTCGAAATCCGCCTCGGTCAGGTCGCCGCGCCTGATCTTGGAGGAGGGGACCTCCGCCTGCTCGGAGATGATGCGGGTGGCGAGCTGCTCCGACGACATTTCCAGCGAGAAGAAGCCGACCACGCCGCCATTGGCCGCCTTGAACGAGCCGTCGGCCTGCTGCGCCGGCTCGTAGGCGTGCGCTACGTTGAAGGCGATGTTGGTGACCAGCGAGGTCTTGCCCATGCCTGGCCGTCCGGCCAGCACGATCAGGTCCGAGGGTTGCAGGCCGCCCATGCGGTTGTCGAGGTCGCGCAGGCCGGTGGCGATGCCGGACAGATGCCCGTCGCGCATATAGGCCGCGCTCGCCATGTCGATCGCCGTCTTGATGGCGTCGGAAAAACTCTCGAAGCCGCCGTCGTAGCGGCCTGTCTCGGCGAGCTCGAACAGCCGCCGTTCGGCGTCCTCGATCTGCGCCTGCGGCGACATGTCGACCGGCGCGTCATAGGCGATGTTGACCATGTCCTCGCCCACCGTGATCAGTGCCCGGCGGGTGGCGAGATCGTAGATGGCGCGGCCGTAGTCGGAGGCGTTGATGACGGTGACCGCCTCGGCGGCCAGCCGTATGACATATTGCGCGACCGTCATGTCGCCGACCTTCTCCTCGGCCGGCAGGAAGGTCTTCAGCGTGACCGGCGTCACCGCCTTGCCCATGCGGATCATGTCGCCGGCGACGTCGAATATTTTTCGGTGCAGCGGCTCGTAGAAATGCGAGGCCTTGAGGAAATCGGAGACGCGGTAGAAGGCGTCGTTGTTGACGAGGATGGCGCCGAGCAGCGCCTGCTCGGCCTCGATGTTGTTCGGCGCCTCGCGATAGAGCGGTGTCTCCGCCACGCTGAGTTTTCGCGCTGCCTCTGCCATGCTGCCCTCAAGAACCCCTGCCGGTCCGGGTTACCAGAAGCCGCGGCACGAGTGGGAAACTATCCGTCTCGGTACACTGGATTCACAGATCGCGGGTCCCGGTGGAAAGATTTGCCCTTGACCGGAAGCCAGGCGTTTTTCGCGAATCACGGCCAAGCTTAGCGGGTTGCGGCGCGCATGTGAACAAAGCAGAAACGGCGGAAGCCCGCGCATGAAAAAAGGCCCGGGCGGTCGGCCCGGGCCTTTCTGCGTTCGCAAGCGAGTCGGGCGGTCAGCCTTCGACTTCTTCCTCGGTGGCCGGATCGAAGAAATTGTCCGGCCGGGCGTTCTCGTTGATGTCCTCGCCGTAGATCGCCTCGGCGGTGGTCAGCGTCTCGCCGCGCGACTGGCGCTCCGCCTCTTCGGTCGAGCGGGCGATGTTGAGGGTGACGGTGGACTCCACTTCCGGATGCAGCGCGATCGCCACATTGGTCAGGCCGATGGTCTTGATCGGCTGGTTGAGCTCGACCTGGTTGCGGTTGACGGAGAAACCCTCGGCAGTGAGCAGGTCGGCGATGTCGCGGGTCGACACCGAGCCGTAGAGCTGGCCGGTCTCGCCGGCCGAGCGCACGATGATGAAGCTCTTGCCGTCGAGCTTGTCGGCGATCTGCTGGGCTTCCGACTTGCGCTCGAGGTTGCGCGCCTCGAGCTGCGAGCGCTGGCCTTCGAACTTCTTCTTGTTGGCCTCGTTGGCGCGCAGCGCCTTGCCCTTGGGCAGCAGGAAGTTGCGGGCAAAGCCGTCCTTGACCTTGACGGTGTCGCCCATCTGGCCGAGGCGGGAAATGCGTTCGAGAAGGATGACTTCCATGTCTCTGTTCCTTTCAGCGTGCCGCCGGAGCGGCAATTTCGGAAACGGACGGGGAAGCGGGGGCAACTGGTCGTGCCGGGGTCGCTGTCCTGCCCGTTGCGGCAGTTAGGGGCGAAAAAAATGCCCCAACTCGGGATTTGTGTTTCGACCCGCCGCGCCCGTCGCGGGGGGAGGAAGTGCCGGGGACAGTTTACTTTCTTTCCGATGGCGCCGAGGTCTCGACTGCCCCTGCTTTTCTGCGGAAAAAGTAAACTGTCCCCAGCGCCTAACTTAGCGTACCAGGTAAGGCAGCAGGCCGAGGAAGCGGGCGCGCTTGATCGCCCTGGCGAGCTCGCGCTGCTTCTTCTGGCTGACCGCGGTGATGCGGCTCGGCACGATCTTGCCGCGCTCGGAGATGTAGCGCTGCAAGAGGCGCACGTCCTTGTAGTCGATCTTCGGGGCGTTGGCGCCGGAGAAGGGGCAGGTCTTGCGGCGGCGGTGGAACGGACGCCGCGTCGGGATCTGGTTGATGTCGACCATTATTCGGCGGCTCCTTCAGCCTGTTCGCGCGGGCGGCGGGGACGGTCCTCGCGGTCGCCGAAGCTGCGCGGGCCGCGGTCGCCGAAGCTGCGCGGGCCGCGGTCGCGATCGCCGAAGCCGCGCTCGCTGCGCTCTTCGCGCTTCTGCAGCATCGCCGACACGCCTTCCTCATGCGCCTCGACCTTGATGGTCAGGAAGCGCAGGATGTCCTCGGACAGGCCCTGCTGGCGCTCGAGCTCGTTGAGCGCGGCCGGCGGGCAGTTCAGGTCCATCAGCGTGTAGTAGGCCTTCCGGTTCTTCTTGATCCGGTAGGTGAGGGACTTCAGTCCCCAGTTCTCGACCCGGCCGACGGTGCCTCCGTTGGCAGAGATGACGCCCTTGTAGTGCTCCACAAGCGCGTCGACCTGCTGCTGCGAGAGGTCCTGGCGGGCAAGAAACACATGTTCGTAGAGAGCCATGATGTCTTTGCCTTTCTTCAACATTCTGCCCGGCACCGGCGGCTAAGCCTCTGCAACCTGTCTGACCCGACCGAAGCGGCGAGGAAGAAAGGAGCATGGACGGTCGAGAGCGGAGACACGGGAGACCGAAGCACATCCGGCTTCAAGCGGAAGTTTTTTTGAAAAACCTCCGGCCCTCCGTTCAGCCCCCAGCCGGGACCGGCAGAAGCGCGCTCTATACAGGGTTTTGGCCGGAACGCAAGGCGGTGGCGGAAAACAACGGCGATCGCCTGGATGGTCCCGCCTCACCAGCCCACAGGCCGCGGTCCTCCGCTCTCCGGCGGCTTGGGGAAGAAGGCGGCGTCGCCGAAACGTTTTCCGAAGATGAGGTCGTACTGCAGGTAGCGGTAGTCGCGGATGAGCGGGTCGAGCTGCTCGCTGCGCGCCCAGTTCGGCGTCTCGGTGCCGGCCCGCGCCACCAGCATGTTGCGGTCGACGGCGAGGAAGCGGTCGTGCACGGCGCCGAGGAAGCCGGTGTAGTAGGGATGGCTGAAGCCGGCCGTCCGCATCAGGTGCAGCGGCAGGAAGGCCGGGCTGATCGAGCCGAGGTCCTTGATCGCGCCGGTGCGGTTCGACCACAGCACCAGCGGCGTCTCGTGCTCCAGCGCCAGCGTCTCCAGCGGCGCGTTGCGGTCCGCCACGTAGCCCTTCATGAAGCCGGTCTCGACGAAGACCTGGCCGAGAGGCGGCAGGTGGTCGCCGAAGAAGGCGATGATCGTCGGCCGTTGGCGCTTGCTCGCCCAGTCGATCAGCCGTGCCAGGCTCTCGTCGGCGTCCGCGATGCCGGTGGCAAAGGTGCGCAGCGCGCCGCGTGCCGCCTCGCTCATCGGCCCGTCGACCGCGATCCTGGAATCGGGATAGCGGTTCGGCTCGTAGGGCCCGTGGCCTTGCAGCGTGACGGCGAAATAGAAGAACGGCCGCACCGTCCATTCCGCCTCGCGGATGATGGCGTCGACGAAGGCGGTGTCGGCGGCGAGCGGTCCGCGCTTTTCCAGCGGCGGCAGCGATTCCTCCGACAGGAAGCGATCGAAGCCGAAGGCGTGGTAGACGCTGGAGCGGTTCCAGAACCATCCGGCGAACGGATGGAAGGCGCGCGTGGAATAGCCCTCGCTCTTCAGGAAGGTCGCCAGCGACGGCATCGGCGCGCGCACATATTGCTGGTAGGGTATGCTGCCATAGGGCAGGAAGGCGTTGGAGAAGCCGGTAAGCGCCTCGAACTCGACATTGGCGGTCATGCCGCCGAATTCCGGCGACAGCACATGGCCGGAGCCGAGCGCGCGCACGGTCGGCATCGGGTCGGGCGTCACAGTGGTGGCGGGCAGGCGGGTCGGATCCCAGAAGGATTCGCTCATCACCACGATGATGTCCGGCTTCTCGGCCGGCGCGGCGAGCGGCGCGGGCGCGGCGCCGGCGATGGCCTTGATCGCCTCTTCCGAATAGCCCTTCGGCGCCGCCACCTTGGCCATCGGCACGTTGAGCGCGAAGGCGATGGCGAAGCCGTTGCTGTTGTAGTTCTCCTTCTGGTCCCACATCACCGGCGAGATCTGCAGACGGTCGCGGGCCCAGGAGAAGGTGGCGTAGTCCATCAGCGAGCCGAAGAACACCAGCGCCGGCAGCGCCACCGCCAGCCTGGACAGGCGCGCCCGGAAAGTCAGCCGCGGCGCCCGCCGCCGCCAGAACCGCCAGGCCACGACCAGCAGCACGATCGCCAGCACGGCGGCTGCCGCGAACGCCACGGCCGTGCCGGGGCGCTGGCGCACCAGCAGCGGCAGCAGCTCGACGATCTGCCGGGCATAGAGGAAGTCGGTCGGATAGAGCGGGTCGCCGAGATAGAAGGCCTTCTGCTGGCCGACGAAGGCGAGGCCGAGCGCCACCGGCGCGAGCAGGAACAGCGCGTGATACGGGCGCCCGAGCAGGGCGTCGAGGAACACGATCAGCAGCGCGAACAGCACGATCGTCGTCCAGCCTGGCCGGAACGGCTGCTGGAAGAACAGCAGCGTCTGCTCGAGCGAGCCGCGGGCGGTCAGCTCGACGGCGAACACCAGCAGCGCCGCGATCAGCAGCAGGGCGGCGACCGATCCGCACAGCCGCATCGGGCCGCGCCGGACGGCCGGACGGACGCCCGATGCGGACGGCTTCGCCGGCTCGATGTTCGACTGGCCAGAACTCAAGGCACGCTTCCTCAATCGACGTCGCGACGCCTGTCGCTCATCCGTCATGGTAATGTCATCCAGTTTTCACAAAAATCCAGAGCTTTGGCCAAATTGCGGTACGGTTTGCGCGCCGGCGAAGGATTTCGGCAACAGCTCGGCCGCCGAATCGCCAGGCCTGCCCTTGACTTTCGCGGCGGCCTCGCGCGACAGGCAGGCCGCAAAGGCAGGAGACGATCATGGCGATAGCGTTCACCTTTCCCGGGCAGGGCAGCCAGGCCGTGGGCATGGGCAAGGATCTGGCGGCGGCTTTCCCCGAAGCCAGGGCGGTGTTCGACGAGGTCGACGAGGCGCTCGGCGAGAAGCTTTCCACGATCATGCGGGAGGGCCCCGAGGAGACGCTGACGCTGACCGCCAACGCGCAGCCGGCGCTGATGGCGGTGTCGCTGGCCGCGGTGCGCGCTCTGGAGGCGCGCGGCTTCTCCTTGAAGGACAAGGTGACCTATGTCGCCGGCCATTCGCTCGGCGAATATTCGGCGCTCGCCGCCGCCGGCACGTTCTCGATCGCCGACACCGCCCGGCTGCTGCGTATCCGCGGCAACGCCATGCAGAAGGCCGTGCCGGTGGGCGAGGGCGCCATGGCGGCGATCCTCGGGCTCGCGCAGGATGACGTGGAAGCTGCCTGCGCCGAGGCCGGGCCGGGCGTGCAGATCGCCAACGACAATGGCGGCGGCCAGCTGGTCATCTCCGGCGCCAAGGCGGCGGTGGAGAAGGCCGCGGCGCTGTGCACGGAGAAAGGCGCCAAGCGCGCCATCATGCTGCCGGTCTCCGCTCCTTTCCATTCGGCCCTGATGGCGCCGGCGGCGGAGGCCATGCGCGAGGCGCTGGCGGCTGTGGCAAAGTCGCGGCCGGTCGTGCCGGTGGTGGCGAACGTCGTGGTGCGGCCGCTCACCGACCCCGACGAGATCGCCCGGTGCCTGGTCGAGCAGGTGACCGGCCAGGTGCGCTGGCGCGAGACGGTCGAATGGTTCGGCGCCAACGGCGTGACCACGCTTTATGAAGTGGGCGCCGGAAAAGTGCTGTCCGGACTGGCGCGGCGTATCGACAAGGAGATCGCCACAGCGGCGATCGGCACCCCGGCCGATGTCGAGGCGGCGCTGGCGGCGTTGGGTTGAAGGCAAACCTTGAAATTGTAGGGGCGTGGCACTATTGTGAATACATGTATTCAACCACTGTGGTGAAATCGTGCCGACTTCAATCCGCCTTTCGCCCGAGACCGAGCAGCGCCTGAGCGTCCTGGCGGCAAAGACGGGGCGTAGCAAGGCGTTCTACCTGCGCGAGCTTATCGAACAGGGGTTGGAGGATATCGAGGACTATTACCTGGCGGTGGAAGCCATGGAGCGCCTCCGGCGCGGGGAGGATGAAATCCTGAGTCACGAGGAATTCTGGCGTGGCGTGGAGGCTTGAGTACCTCCGATCCGCGACGAAATCCGTTGAGCGACTGGATCCGCAGACACGCGAGCGCATCCGCGATTACCTGCGCAACCGCATCGCGACGATGGAAGATCCTCGAAAGGCCGGCAAGCCGCTCAAAGGTCCTTGGGCAGCCTCCTGGCGGTTCAGCGTAGGGGACTACCGGATCATCTGTGATATTCAAGGCGACCGGCTGGTCATTCTCGTGATCACCATTGGGCATCGCCGGGATGTCTACCAATGACCGGTCTTCAAGGGACCGGCGAGGAAAAGTGAAAAGGCACGGAATGTTCGATCTGACCGGCAAGAAAGCCCTCGTCACCGGCGCCACCGGCGGCATAGGCGAGGCAATCGCCCGCACCCTGCACGCCCGGGGCGCCATCGTCGGCCTGCACGGCACGCGCGTCGAAAAGCTCGAGGCGTTGGCCGGCGAACTCGGCGAGCGGACAAAACTGTTCCCGGCCGACCTCACCAATCGCGACGAGGTCAAGGCGCTCGGCCAGAAGGCGGAGGCCGATCTCGAAGGTGTCGACATCCTGGTCAACAATGCCGGCATCACCAGGGACGGGCTGTTCGTGCGCATGTCGGACGCCGACTGGGATGCGGTGCTGGAGGTCAACCTGACTGCGGTTTTCCGCCTCACCCGCGAGCTGACGCATCCGATGATGCGCCGCCGCAAGGGCCGCATCGTCAACATCACCTCCGTGGTCGGCGTCACCGGCAATCCCGGCCAGGCCAATTATTGCGCCTCCAAGGCCGGCATGATCGGCTTCACCAAGTCGCTGGCGCAGGAGATCGCGACCCGCAACGTGACCGTCAATTGCGTCGCGCCCGGCTTCATCGAATCGGCCATGACCGGCAAGCTGAACGACAAGCAGAAGGAGGCGATCATGGCCGCCATCCCGGCCAAGCGCATGGGCACCGGCGTCGAAGTCGCCGCCGCTGTCGCCTTCCTCGCTTCCGACGAGGCGGCCTATGTCACCGGCCAGACCATCCACGTCAACGGCGGCATGGCGATGATCTGAGCGCCGCGGGCGCTGCCGCGCCGCGCCTCGTTCGCGGCACGGCCTGCCGCGTTTTCGCCTTGGACGGCCCAGTATTTTCGTGTAATGCGCGAGACAAGGGACGAGGAAGACAATCCCCGACAGCAACGGCCGCGCCGTGGCAAACGCCATCTTTCAGCTTGATTAGCGGCACTCCGCCCGCTAACGAAGGCCACTAACCTGAGACGAAGGAAGCCAACATGAGTGACACCGCAGAGCGCGTCAAGAAGATCGTGGTCGAGCATCTCGGCGTCGACGCCGAGAAGGTGACGGAAGCCGCGAGCTTCATCGATGATCTGGGCGCCGACAGCTTGGACACGGTCGAACTCGTCATGGCTTTCGAGGAAGAATTCGGCGTGGAAATTCCGGACGACGCGGCCGAGACCATCCTCACCGTCGGCGACGCGGTGAAGTACATCGACAAGGCCTCGGCCTGATTTCCCGGACATGCCGTCAACGCATCGGGAAACTGCGATGAGGCGTGTCGTGGTCACGGGTCTTGGTCTGCTGTCGCCGTTCGGCGTCGGTGTCGACCATAGCTGGAGCCAGATCCTTGCCGGCAGGAGTGCCTGCCGGCGGGTCGACAGTTTCGACGTCGAGGATCTTCCCTGCAAGATCGCGCATGTGATCCCGCGCGGCCCCGGCAACGAGCATGCCTTCGATCCGGAAGCCTATCTGGAGCCGAAGGAGCTGCGCAAGATCGGCGATTTCATCCTGTACGGGATCGCGGCGGCCGACGAGGCGCTGAAGGATGCCGGCTGGGAGCCGAAGTCGGCCGAGGACCGCAACGCCACCGGCGTGATGATCGGTTCGGGCATCGGCGGTATCGACGGCATCGCCGACAACGCCATCCTGCTCAAGGAGCGCGGCCCGCGCCGCATCAGCCCGTTCTTCATTCCCGGCAACATCATCAATCTCGTCTCCGGCCAGGTGTCGATCCGCCACGGCCTCAAGGGGCCGAACCATGCGGTCGTCACCGCCTGCTCGACCGGCGCGCACGCCATCGGCGACGCGGCGCGGCTGATCATGTTCGGCGATGCCGACGTGATGCTGGCCGGCGGCGCGGAAGCGCCGGTGACGCGGCTGTCGCTGGCCGGCTTCGCCGCCTGCCGGGCGCTCTCCACCGACCGCAACGACGCGCCCGAGACGGCGTCGCGTCCGTTCGACCGCGACCGCGACGGTTTTGTCATGGGCGAGGGCGCGGGTGTCCTGGTCCTCGAGGAACTGGAGCACGCCAAGGCGCGCGGCGCGAAAATCTATGCCGAGATCGTCGGCTACGGCCTGACCGGCGACGCCTATCACATCACCGCCCCGGCGGAGGACGGCGACGGCGCCTTCCGCTGCATGGCCGCCGCGGTGAAGCGTGCCGGGCTGCAGCCGGCCGATCTCGACTACGTCAACGCGCACGGCACCTCGACCATGGCGGATACCATCGAGCTTGGCGCGGTCGAGCGGCTGGTCGGCAACGCGGCGTCGAAGATATCGATGTCGTCGACCAAGTCGGCGGTCGGCCACCTGCTCGGTGCCGCCGGCGCGGCGGAGGCGATCTTCTCGATCCTGGCGATTCGCGACAACATCGCGCCGCCGACGATCAACCTCGACAATCCGGAGCGTGAAACCGCGATCGATCTGGTGCCGCACAAGGCGCGCTCCCGGCCGATCGACGTGGCGCTGTCGAACTCCTTCGGCTTCGGGGGGACGAACGCGTCGCTGGTGTTCCAGCGCTTCGACGGCTGAGCGCCGGCTGGCTGCGGCCCGCCGGGAATTTTGCCATATTCGCGCCTAGTCTCTCGGCGCGATCAGGTTTTTCGAGGCGATGAGCGACACACAGACACCTCCTGCCGAGTTCGGACGGCGGCCCGAGCCGCCCAAGCCGGAAGAAGAAGCGGCGAAGCCCAAGGCCGCGAGCGAGGCGCTGCGCCCGCAGCCGGCTGCGCAGCCCGCCGCGCCGCGCCGGTCGCGCGCCTCGCGCAACCAGATCGTCGTCTTCATGAATTTCCTGATCTCGCTGGTGATGCTGGCGATCGTGGCGGCCGGCGCGGCGGTCGTTTTCGGCAAGCGCGCCTTCGAGGCGCCCGGCCCGACCACCGAGGCCAGGACCTTCCTGGTCAGGCCGAACAGCGGCGTCGGCCAGATCGCCACGCAACTCGAGCAGAACGGTCTGATCAGCGACGCGACGGTGTTCCGCTTGGGCGTGCGCAGCTATGGCGGCGAGGCGACGATGAAGGCCGGCGAATACGAGGTCCAGGCCGGCGCCTCGATGCACGACATCATGAAGCTGCTGCAGAGCGGCCGCTCCATCATGTATTCGCTCACCATTCCCGAGGGCCTGACCGTCGCCCAGGCGTTCCGCCGCATCGCCGAGGCCGAGGCGCTCGCCGGCGACATGCCGACCGAGATCCCGCCGGAAGGCAGCCTCGCCGCCGACACGCAGCGCTTCACCCGCGGCGCCGAGCGCAAGGTGATCATCGACAAGATGCTGGCGCAGCAGAAGGCGCTGATCGACGAGGTCTGGGCCAAGCGCCAGCCGGACCTGCCGGTCGCCGACGTCAACGAGTTCGTGACGCTCGCCTCCATCGTCGAGAAGGAGACCGGCATCGATGCCGAGCGCCCGCAGGTCGCTGCGGTCTTCGTCAATCGCCTGCGCAAGAAGATGCGGCTGCAGTCCGACCCGACCATCATCTACGGCCTGTTCGGCGGCGCCGGAAAGCCGGCCGACCGGCCGATCTACCAGTCCGACATCGAGAAGCCGACGCCCTACAACACCTATGTGATCAACGGCCTGCCGCCGGGGCCGATCGCCAATCCGGGCCGCGCCGCGCTCGAGGCGGTGGCCAATCCGGCCGACACCGAAGACCTCTATTTCGTCGCCGACGGCACCGGCGGCCATGTCTTCGCCAGGACGTTGCAGGAGCACAACCGCAACGTCGCGCGCTGGCGCGCTTTCCAGAAGCAGCAGGCCGAGGCGGCCAAGGCCGGCGCTCAGGACGGGGCGGGGCAGGAAGCGCAGCCCGCCCAATAGGTAGCGCGCCCACTGGACGGGACGGCGCGGACGCTTTACCGCATGGAATGGTCCTCCCGAGCCCGCCGGCGCCCGGGGAATGACGCCTTGGCTTTTTGCTGGAGGTAACCGGCGCCATGAACCTACAGAGCATGACCGGCTTCGCGCGCGCGACCGGCGACTTGGACGGAACGTTGATCGCCTGGGAGCTGAAGTCGGTCAACGGCAAGGCCGTCGAGATCAGGCTGCGCCTGCCGTCGGGCAGCGACCGGCTGGAGCCGGCCGTGCGCCAGGCGGTCCAGCGGCGCTTCGCCCGCGGCAATTTCCAGGCGACCCTGACCATCGGCGCGAGCGGCACGGCTGCGGCCGTGCCGGTCGTCAACGAAGCCTTTTTGAGGGATCTCGCCGGGCTCGCCGTGCGGCTGACCGAGCAGTTCGGCGTCGCTCCGGCCAGCGCCGACGGCCTGCTGGCGCTGCGCGGCGTGCTCGAGCTTCCCGAGGCGGCGGAGACCGAGGAGAGCCGCGCCGCCCTCGATGCGGCGACGCTCGCCGTGCTCGATCGCGCCCTGGACGATCTCGCCGAGGCACGCAAGGCCGAGGGCAAGGCGATCGGCGAGGTGCTCGCCGGCCACATCGCCGCGATCGAGGCGTTGACGGAACGCGCCGAGGCCGATCCGTCGCGCGAGCCCGCCGTGATTCGCGCCCGCATCGCCGAGCAGGTGGCGCTGCTGATGGACGCGGCGGCCGGCCTCGACGAAAGCCGGCTGCACATGGAGGCGGCCTTCCTGGCGACCAAGGCCGACATCCGCGAGGAGATCGACCGGCTGAAGACGCATGTGGCCTCCGGCCGCGCGCTGCTGGCCGCAGGCGGTCCGGTCGGCCGCAAGCTCGACTTCCTGGCGCAGGAATTCAACCGCGAATCGAATACATTGTGCTCGAAATCGAACGCCGGAACGATCACCGCCATCGGCCTCGAGCTCAAGGCGGTGGTGGACCAGTTCCGCGAGCAGCTACAGAATCTGGAGTGACCGATGGGCGACGTTCCTGCAGGCATTCGCCGCCGCGGGCTGATGCTGGTGCTGTCCTCGCCTTCGGGCGCGGGAAAATCGACGATCGCGCGCAACCTTCTCGAAAGCGACCATGAGCTCAGCCTGTCGGTCAGCGTGACCACGCGGCCGCGCCGCGGCAGCGAGATCGACGGGGTGCACTACCACTTCGTCACCCAACGCGAGTTCGACCGGCTGCGCGATTCCGACGCGCTGCTGGAATGGGCCGAGGTGCACGGCAACTGCTACGCCACGCCGCGCGAGCCGGTCGAGGCGGCGATGGCGGAAGGCCGCGACATGCTGTTCGACATCGACTGGCAGGGCGCGCTGCAGCTGAAGGACAAGATGCGCGCCGACATCGTCTCCATCTTCATCCTGCCGCCCTCCATGGCCGAATTGAAGAGCCGGCTGAAGCGCCGCGCCGAGGATTCGGAGGAGACGATCGAGCGCCGGCTGCAGAACGCCCGCCTCGAGATCGAGCACTGGCGCGATTACGACTACGTCGTGATCAACCGCGATCTCGACCGCGCCTTCGCCCAGGTGCGCGCCGTCGTCGCCGCCGAGCGCCTCCGCCGCGACCGCCGCCCGGGCCTGTTCGACTTCGTCTCGGGGCTGCTCGACGAGAAGGTGTGAAGGGGCGGGGGCCGAAAGCGACGTTCGGCAGCCGCCCACGACCGCCAGACGCGGACGCTACTGCATGCCTGGACTTCTCGCCGTCGAGGCCTCCTGGGCGCTACGGGTCATCGCGGGCCGCAGCTGAGGCGAAGCTCATGTCCTGATCGACGCGCCGCAGGATGGCGCGATAGCGGCTGAACACGGCGGGATCCTCGAAGAAGTCCAGCTCCCAATCGGCGATCGCGTCGATGTCCAGCCCCGGCCAGTTGGCCTTGAGCTTTGCCAGCGTGTCTTGTGCCTGTCTGGTTTCGCCCAACTCGGAATGGCAGATGACCAAGCGAGCCAGCGACCACGATGGAATGTTTGGCATTTTCGCGTAGCAGGCGATCGCCTCGCGATATCGCCCGGCCGTCGACAGTATGATGCCGCGAAAGTCCTCGTACCATCCCACCGCGAACGGGTCGCGGCGCTGGGCTTCATTGATCCCGCCAAGCGCCTCGTCCGGCCTGCTGGTGTAGCTGAGCAGGAGCGCATGGATGCTGAGAATGAACGGGTCGTTCGGGTTGAGCGCGATCGCACGGTCAAGGCTGATTTCGGCCTGCCTGAACTCACGCAGATACAGGAGGGCAAATCCGGTGGCGAGATGTCCGTACGCCTCGTCGGGGTCAAGCTGCAACGCGGTTTTTGCCATCTCCAGGCCCGAATGCAGATGACGCGGATCATCATAGACCCAGTAGAATTTCATGGATTCGACGAAACCGAGCATGGCGTGGGCGGCTGCAAACCGTGGATCGAGCTTGACCGCCCGGCGCAGAAAGTGCTCCGCCTCATGCGCCGTGTCATAGACGGCTGCCAGCGGCAGCGCCCGCAGATAGAATTCATAGGCCGACATGTTGTCGGTCGGCCGGGCCCTGGCCCGCGACGCGATCGCGGTTCTGGCCTGCCGGGCCAGGCGGGCGGCGATCATCTGGGTGATTTCGTCCTGGATGGCGAAAATGTCGTCAAGGTCCCGGTCGTAGCGCTCGCCCCAGATATGCGCCGCCGAGGACGCGTCGATCAGCTGGACGGTGACCCGAACCCGGTTGCCGATCTTGCGCACGCTGCCTTCGACGACGTACTGGACGCCAAGCTTCTTCGCCACGCTGGCCGGGTCGTTCGCCTTGCCGCGGAACTGGAAGGAGGAGTTCCGCGCAATGACCAGGAACTCCCTGAACTTGCCGAGCTCGGCGATGATGTCCTCGGTGATCCCGTCGCTGAAATAGTCCTGCTCCTGGTCGCCGCTCATATTGTCGAAGGGAAGTATGGCGATGGACGGTCTGGCCGGAGCCTCCGCCGCGGCCACCAAGGGTTTGGGGCCGGCATATTTATAGCCACGGCCATGCACGGTTGCGATCATCTCGGCGGGCAGCAGCTTTCGCAGCGCCGAAATGTGGACCTGCAGCGTGTTCTCCTCCACCACCAGGCCCGGCCAGGCCGCGTCGAAAAGCTCGGCCTTGCCGACCACGTCGTCCGGCCTGTCGAGCAACATGGCGAGGATGTCGAAGGACCGGGCCGAAAGCTCCACCGGGCCTTTCGGCCCCAGCAGCAGCCGTTCGGCTCGTTTCAAACGATAGTTCCCAAACTCCAAGTCCATTGGCCGAGAACCCATCCCTTGCGGGCAGGATAGCTCAAGTCGGCTCGCAAGGCGAACTTCAGCGCTGTTCAGGACTCTTCAGGTCCGGACCAAGGACCTGAGTGGGACGCGGTGTCATCCTCGCCGTAACAGGAGGGCACCATGACCGACATCTCTCCTATCGCTCCAGCTGCTGGCCGCCGCCCTAACTTGCAGCGACCAAGCATACCCATGCTAGGAATCGGAGCATCGCTTGCCGCCATGTCCGCTTTGCTCGGCGATGCATTCAGCATGGCCTACGTGGACCCCTACGCCAGTCACCGGCGCCGACCGCAGGTCGCCAATGACGATGGCCTCGAAGGCCGAGATCCCTCCTGGTGAACTGCGCAAGACGCTCACCGAGTAGCCCTGCGAATGGCATTCCAGCCAGCTAGCCTGCCTGCTGGGAATTTCAACTCGTGCTGCGATCGGTTCCTGTGAGCGCCTGTCGTCCGCCGCTCCTCGGTCCTTCAATAAGCGCGGTGACACTCGTCAGAGCTATAAAGAATACAAACGAATTGGGCGCTGTCCTTGACCATCCGGAAGAATCGCGCCTTCCGCACGAGGACATCCCGAACCGCGCAACTGTCCGCCGCGCGGTCAATGGTCGCCACCGGGCCGCCGATGCAAGATCGATGATGATAGGGGTGAATGAGGATGCCAATGTCGAGCAAGGGTATAAACGTGCGCCTCAGGACGATCTCCCCGGACGCCATCGGCACGTAGCCCTGATTGATCAATTCGACCAACGTCGGCTTTGCTTTGATTTTTTCTGCCGCAGAAGCGGCTGTTGAGATCAGCAGAGCGAAGAAGATGAGAGTTCCGCAAATCTTCATGGCGTCGCTCTCTCTCAAGCGCCAACCCTCGTGCGACAATGCTTGTAGTACATCGGAGACCATGCCCAATTTTGGGCGCGCAACAAAAATTCGGCCCTCTCACACCAGATTCGCCAGCCTGACAAACTCCTCCACGCTCAGCGTCTCGGCCCGCCGCGTGCCGTCTATGCCGGCGGCGTCCAGCAGCCTCTCCCCGCCCAGACTCTTCAAACTCTGCCGCAGCATTTTTCTCCGCTGCCCGAAGGCGGCCTCGGTGACGCGCTCCAGTCTGCGCAGATCCGCCGCCAGCGGGTTTTCGCGCGGCAAAATGTGAACGACGGCCGAGGTCACCTTGGGCGGCGGCGTGAAGGCGCGCGCCGGGATGTCGAAGGCGATGTCGGCGCGGCTGCGCCAGCCGGCGAGCACGCCGAGCCGGCCGTAGGCGTCGGCGCCCGGTTGGGCGACGATGCGCTGCGCCACCTCCTTCTGGAACATAAGCGTCAGCGAGCGCCAGAAGGGCGGCCATTCGGCCACCGTAAGCCAGCGGACCAGAAGCTCGGTGCCGATGTTGTAGGGCAGGTTGGCGACGACTTTTATCGTCTTGCCCGGCGCCAGCGCGGCCATGTCGACCTTCAGCGCGTCGGCCGCCACGACCGCCAGCCGGCCGGGATAGTGCGCGGAGATTTCGGCCAGCGCGGCGAGGCAGCGCTCGTCGCGCTCGATCGCGACCACCCGTTTCGCGCCGTGCATCAGCAGTGCCCGCGTCAGTCCGCCGGGGCCGGGACCGACCTCGATCACCGTCGTGTCGGCGAGGTCGCCGGCCGTCCGTGCGACCTTGCCGGTCAGGTTGAGGTCGAGCAGGAAATTCTGGCCGAGCGCCTTTTTGGCGTGCAGTCCGTGCCGCTCGATCACGTCGCGCAGCGGCGGCAGGCCGTCGGCGGCGAGGCTCATGCGGCGCTCCGCGTGGCCATGTCGCCGGCGAGTTTTAGCGCCGCCACAAGGCTCTCCGGCTTGGCCACGCCCTTGCCGGCGATGTCGAAGGCGGTGCCGTGGTCGGGCGAGGTGCGGATGAAGGGCAGGCCGAGCGTGACGTTGACGGCGTCGTCGAAGCCCAGCGTCTTGGCCGGGATCAGCGCCTGGTCGTGATACATGCAGATCGCCGCGTCGTAGGTTTCTCGGGCGCGGCCGTGGAACAGCGTGTCCGCCGGCAGCGGCCCGCGCGCGTCTATGCCGGCGGCCCGCAGCGCCGCGACGGCCGGGCGCACGACCTCCTCGTCCTCGCGGCCGATCGAGCCGTCCTCGCCGGCATGCGGGTTGAGCCCGGCGACGGCCAGCCGCGGTCCTGCGATGCCGAAGCGGCGCGCCAGCTCGGCGGCGACGATCTCGCATGTCTCGACGATGTCCCCGGTCGTCAGCGCCCTGGGTACGGCGGCGAGCGGGATGTGGATGGTGACCGGCACGGCGCGCAGCTTTGGCCCGGCCAGCATCATCACCGGCCGTGCCTCGACGCCGGTGCGCGCCTTCGCCAGCTCCGCCAGATATTCGGTGTGGCCGGGGAAGCGGAAGCCGCCGTCGTAAAGCACCTTCTTGGCGATCGGGCAGGTGACCACGGCGGCGGCGTCGCCCGCAAAGGTGTCGGCGACGGCGCGGTCTATCGATTCGAGGATGCCCGGCACGTTCGCCACGTCCGGCCTGCCCGGATCGTCGTGAAATTTTGCCGCGAGCGGCACGATGGGCAGGGTTTCGGCAAAGCGCGGCGCGGCTTCTCCAGGCTCCACCTCCGCCAGGGGAACCTCCATGCCGAGCCGCTTCGCCCGCGCCGCCATCAACGCGGCGTCACCGAGCAGATAGAACGGCGGCAGTGCGTGCTGCCTGCGTCCCTTCCAGGCGGCGAGCGCGATCTCCGGGCCAATTCCCGCCGGGTCGCCGACGGTGAGGGCCAGGGGGAGGGGAGGATGGGTCATGCTGGACGGCCTTGCTCTGCACCGCTGGAGCATCTCGTTGCCGGTACGGCATCGATTCTAGGGTCTGCGCCTTCGCTGCGCTCCGGCTTCGCCCTGGGATGACGAAGGCGATTGGGGCCAACGCCAATCACCAACGTTGGAGATTGGCGGAGAACGCATTTCACTTCGTCATCCTAGGGCGGAGCAGGCCGAAGGCCGTCGCGAAGACCCTGGGATCCATGCCGTACCGACAACGACATGCTCCAGCGATGCAGAAATCACAATCCGTGGGCTGGCGCCATACCATCGCGCGCAAGGCGGTCGCGATTCAACGCGAAACCGAGATTCGCCCGCGCGCCTTACCGCTCGACGATCTTGGCGCGTCCCCTGAGCTCGGCGATGTATTTCTTGTCGAGCTCTTCCGCCTGCTGGTCTTCCGTACCTTCGGCCTGGAACACCGACTTGGCCACCCGGTCGTCGGAGACCTCGCGGGCGTTGCAGATGCCGATGAACTCGACGCCGCGGTCGGTCTCGCGCACCTGCGTGGCGCCGCCGGTGCGGGTGGCCTTGATCTGCTCGGCCCAGTCCTTCGGCAGCTCCGGCGCGAGCACCCGGCCGACGTCGAGCACGGTCACGTCGACCAGCCCCTTGGCGAATTCGCGGGTGGTGTTGCAGCCGGTGAAACGGGCCCGCATCGCCTCGGCCTCGCGCTTGCGCTTGGCCACATTGCCCTTCTCGCCGGCCGGCACCACGAAGATCACCCGCTGCAGCGTGTATTCGGTCGCCGACGGCTTGCTGCCGCCCTGCTGCAGCATGCGGCGCACCGCGTCCTGCTCGCTCATCGTTCCGCCCTGCGAGCGGAAGCGCGACGACAGCGCCTGGTTCCAGCCGAGCTGGGTGCGGATGAAGTCCTTGAAATGCTCGGGCGTGACGCCGGCCTGGTTGAAGACGCCGTCCAACTGCTTGGCCGTCATCTTGTTGCCTTTGGCGAAACGCTCATAGGCCGTCTGGACGTTGGCGTCCGACACACGGATGCCGAGGCGGCGGATCTCGGCCTGGCGCAGTGTCTGGTCGACCATCTCGTCGCCGGCCATCTTGGCCAGGTCGCCCTTCTTGCGCTGCAGTTTCAGGAAGGCCACGCGCCGCTGCACGTCATAGCTGGTGACGGCGGTGTTGTTGACGACGTATTTGATCTCGCTCGCCGTCGCCGGCGTTCCCGAGAGGGAGACGGACAGCGCCGCGACCGAGGCAAGGATCGCGATGTTGAGCGACAGAAGCGTTTTTCTCACGGAGGCCATCCCTGCGGATCTGGTTCCCATTCTTGCCGTTGATCTAATCCGGTCGTTGGCCGAATTCTGGGGCGAAACGATGGCGCCGGCGACGATTTACTGCACGAAGGCGGCATTGCTGGCGCTGCTGGCGCCGCTGTTGCCGATATCGCCCAGCGTCCTCAGCGAGATGTTGAACCCGAAGGTCCGCTCGTCGTCGTCCTCGCCGTCGGCATCGCGCGTGGTCGACATCGTCAGCGTATAGGAGAAGCACTCGTCGTCATAGGCGAAGCCGAGCGAATCGGAGACGAGCACGCTCGACTGGAAGTCGTAGGTGCCGGAGCCGAACACCCGCCAGTTCTCGCGGAAGCGCAGCGAAGCGCCGGCCGAGACCTCATGCCGGTCCTCGCTGAAGCCGTAGAGCGGCTGCGCCTGGATGAAGGTGTAGTTGCTGGTGACCGACACCGTGCCGTTCGAGTAGCCGGCCTTGGCTTCCACCCGCCGCACCTCGAAGGTCTGTTCGTCGAAGCGTCCGCTCAGCGACGCCGAGGCGCCGAACGGAGTGGCGAAGCCGACCAGGCCGACGAAATCCGACCGGTCGGTCTCGAGGCCCGAATAGGCGCCGGCATGGACGAGGTCCGGCGAGGCGAAGGAATTGTCGCCGCCGAGGTGGTAGGACTGGCCGAACAGCGCGTTGGTCGACCAGCCATTGTCGTAGCTGCCGCTGTAGCGCAGGCCGATATTGGCGCGCGAGCCGCCCTCGATGCGGTCGTAGCCGGAGAACTTGTCGCGCTCGAACAGCGTGGCCGCGTCGAACACGAAGCTCTGCGCGTCCTCGTTGGGGATGCCGAAGCTGCGGGCGTAGTCCTCGTCCGGACGGGCGAAGACCTGCGCCATCGGCTCGAGCACATGCGAGGCGCTGACGCTCGAGAACAGCACCGGCCAGCGCAGCTCCATGCCCGCCGTCGCCATCAGCCGGTAATAGGCGGACTGGATGTCGGTGCCGATGCCGGTCGCCGGCGTGTTGGCGAGCGCGTTGATCGCCGCGACCGACGCGTCCGACTGATCGACATAGGTGCTGTCGGCCTGGAAGCCGAGCAGCGGCGTGACCACCAGCCCGCCGTCGGTGATGATCGAGCGCTTCCACTCGGCCTCGGCGGTCACCCGCGTCGAAGTGCCCTCGATGCCGGGGATGACGTCGCCGCGCTGCTGCCCGTCATAGAGGTTGTCGAACGTGTCGTCGTCGAGCTCCTCGCGATAGATGGAACGCGCGTTGAGGTCGATCTGCAGCTCGCCGCCCATGACCGGCTCGTCGGGGATGTAGGCATAGTCGAAGCTCGGCAGCACCCACGGCTGGTACTGGTCGACCGACAGCGGATCGCCGTTGAGGTTGTCCTCCTGGACGTCGAACTTCATGCCGCGCAGGTCGAAATAGTTCCGGTCGTGCAGTCCGGTCAGGTAGATTTCGGAGCGGTGGGTATATTGGCTGAAGCCCTCGATGCCATAGGTGCGCGAGAAGTTCTTGTCGCTCTGCAGCATGATGTCCCATCCGAGCTGCCAGCGCGGATTGAGGTCGAACTGGCCCTTGCTGCCGACCATGCCGCGGAAGCGGTTCGGGTTGCCGTCGGGACCCGAATCGACCGTGTCGGCGTCGAACTCGTCGGGATTGGCCTGGTGGATGCCGGCGATCTTCAGGCTGTACTGGCCATTGTCGAAGCGCTGCCGCCACTCCGCCTCGCCGAGAAAACCCTGCTTGGTGTAGCCGGTGCCGGAAACCGTCAGGTCGTAGGTCGGCGACAGGGCGAAGTAGTAGGGGACGGTAACCCCGACGCCGAGGTCCGAATCGATCCGCACCGACGGCATCAGGAAGCCGCTCTTGCGCTTCACCGTCGGGTCGGCGATCTCGAAGGCCGGCAGGCTGGCGATCGGGAAGCCGAAGAACTCGAAGCGCGACTGCTCGAAGCGCACGGTCTTGGCCTTGCCGTTCCAGATGATCTTCTTGGCCTTGATGCGCCAGATCGGGGCGCGGTCGGGCTGCTCCTCGCAGGGCGCGCAGGCGGTGTAGACGCCGTTGTTGAAGGTGGTCAGCAGCCCGCCCTTGCGCTCGGCGCTCTCGGCCGCGAAATAGGTCTTGTCGATGGTCTCGACGCGCAGCGCATTGACGAAGCCGTCGGCGAAATCGTCGGTGATGTCGATCTCGTCGGAAAAGACCTTGGTACCGGTGCTGTCGATGATCTGCACGCCGCCGCTCGCCACCAGGCGCGACGTCTTGCGGTTGTAGCTGACGCGCTGCGCCACCAGCTTGTTGCCGCCATAGTCGATTCGCACGCCGCCGACCGCCGTCACCATGTCGGCGTCGATGTCATAGACCAGCGTGTCGGCCTCCATCAGCATCTGCGAATCGCTGGGAACCTCGCCGCCCATGCGTTCGGCCAGGTCTCCGATTTCCTGCGCGCGCACGCCTTCGGCGGCGGTGCCGAGCAGAAGCGCCAGCGCCAGCGCGGTCGAGCCGTAGAGGCCCGCGATTCGCGCCCGCCCGCGGCTATGTGCAACTCCGGACGCCACTAGCCGTCTTCCTTGTAAAGCAGGAATGTAACCCCGAAAAACAACGCAACCACCACCGGCAACCATGCAGCGACATAGGGCGGCACGAATCCGGCGTTGCCAAATGCCCTCACAAGAACGGAGACAACATAAAGCAGAAAGCCCGCCATCACGCCACCCAGAATCATCGTCGCCGATTGCCCCAGGCGGGCGAAGCGCATCGACACCGTCGCCGCGATAAGCGTCATGGCGACCAGCAGCATCGGCAGCGCCAGCAGCGAGTGGAACTGCATGGCGAAGGCGTTGGCCCGCAACCCGAACGAGCGGGCGACCTCGATCTTGGAGGGCAGGTCGAAGAACGGAATCGTCTCCGGCCGCGCCAGCCGCTCCTGCACGAATTCCGGCTTGAGATTGGTGGGCACCCGGTCCTCGGCCAGCGTCTCCACCTTGGCGCCGTCGCGCATGCGCCGCACCCCATCCAGCTCCCAGTAGCCGTCGCGCAGATAGGCGTGGCGCGCGTCGCGGCGCTCGACGATGTCGCCGTTGGCGTCGATCGAGAAGAACACCGCGTCGGCCAGCTCGACACCCTGGTTGAGCACGGCGCGCGCGCCGATGATGGTGTCGCTGTCCTCCGTCTTCTGCCGGATCCATGGGGCGGAGAAGGCCGAGACCTTGTTGGACGAGCCGGAGCGGATCTGCGTCTCCAGCAACTCGGACTGCGAGAACCCGCGGGCGGCGAGCGGGTTGAGCAGGAGCACGATGATCACGCCGAAGGCGAACGCGCCCAGGCAGGGCGGCAGCAGGAACTGCCAGGCCGAGACGCCGGCGGAACGGGCGATCACCAGCTCGTAGGTGCGGTTGAGCGAGATCAGCGTCGCCATCGCCGAGAACAGCGCGATGAAGGGCACGGCCTGCAGCAGGATCATCGGCACCCGGAACAGCGACACGCCCAGCGCCGACAGGAAGGTGAAGCCCGGCAGTCCCGACGTCCGGCTCGACAGCTCGGTGAAGTCGATCAGGAAGACCAGGGCGAACATGCCCAGGAAGATCCAGAAGGTGATGACGGCGTAGCGGCGGAAGAAATAGCGCCCGAGCGTGATGCCGATCATGCCCGCCTCCGCGCGGCGCCGCCGTTTCTCAGCCGGTTCCAGAAGCTCGACAGGCGCTCTCCCAGACCGCCGCTGTCGACCAGGCGGTCGGTCCAGGAGACGGGCAGTTCCATCGTGCGGTTGGCGTGGATGAACCAGCCGGCGACCGCGACCGCTCCGAACGGCACGAGATAGATGGCCGGCGTCAGCCACGCCGCCGTCTGCGCCTGGTTGGTGACGAAGAAGCCCAGCCAGCGCACGAACAGGCAGATGGTGATCGCCGTGATCAGCGGATTGATCCGGTTCTCCCGGTGCGAGCGTGCATCGCCCGCCACCGCCAGCGCGATGCAGGCGAAGACGATCGAATAGAGCCATTCGCTGAGGCGGCGGTGCAATTCCACCCGGAAGGAGCGCGGGTTCTCCTGGAACACGCGGTCGTTCGGATCCGGGTCGAGCAGATAGGCGATGGTCCGGTCCTTCGGATACATGGTGATCGACTCGGACGCCTTGGAGAAGGCCGAGAGGTCGAAGGCATAAGAGCTGAAGCGCACGATCGACACGTCGCCCGACGGCCGCTTGCGGTGCACGACGCCGTCGCTCATCACCAGCAGCTGCTTGCCCTGGTCGTCATCCACCACCGCCCCGGTCTTGGCATAATAGACGAGGTCGATGCCCTCCTCGCGCGAATCGGCGACGAAGATGCCGCCGAGCCGCCCGTCCGGAAGCCGCTCGCCGACCTGCACGAACAGCCCGTCGTCGACCCTGCGGAAGGTGCCTTCCTGGATGACCAGCGACAGAAGGTCGGCGCGCGCCGCCGCGACAAGATGGCGTCCGCGCTCGCGCGCATAAGGATCGACGGAATTGTCTATTGTGAAGGACAGGACGCTGGCGGCGGCGGCGAGCAGCAGGATCGGCTTCATCACCGTGCCGCGCGAGGCGCCGGCCGCGTTGATCACCACCAGTTCCGAATCGGTGTTCATGACGCTCAGCGTCTGCGCCACCGCGATCACCAGGGCGAAGGGCACGACGATGGTGATGATCGAGGGCAGGATCAGCGTCGCGATCTCGAAGAAGGTCAGCGCCGACTGGCCGTTGTCGGTGACGAGGTCGATGCGGGTCAGCACCTGCGTCGTCCACACGATCGCCAGCGTCCAGAACAGGGCCGCGGCGAAAACCTCCACCGTCCGCCCCAGGATGTAGCGTTCAACGACTTTCATCTACGCGGCGCGATCCTTGTCGGCGGGGTCTCTCGGCGACTGCCGAAGCGGCCGAAACTACCCGCCCTCATTGGGCAAGACAATCCTGCCGGAAAGATGACGATCGTCGCAGGCAGTCCCGGCTGTCTCGAATTGTCGGCATCTTTGGATAAGAAAGCGGCAACCGACATGGTGAACGCATCGCTAATGGTTGCCTCCGCTGTCGGCCGGCATGCGCACCGACATGCCGCGGAAGATGGTGAGCGCAAAGCCCGCCGGCAACAAGCGACTCACTTCACGTAAGGGCAGGGCTATACGTAAGGGCAGCGCTATCGCATGTGAGTTGTATCGGAGCGGCAGACAGCTCTGCGTCGTCATTCCGGGGCCGCGCAGCGGAACCCGGAA
>NZ_JCACER010000081.1:0-23966 GCF_059502445.1 Kumtagia sp. | reverse complement strand
GCAATCTCCCCCCTTGCGGGGGAGATGTCCGGCAGGACAGAGGGGGGTGCGAAGGCGCGCGAACATCCCCGTCGTATCGGATCAGGCCGCCCGCTACTGCGCCGCCTTGATCTCGCTGACGATCTTCGAATACTCCCGCTGCGCCTCGCCGACGTCGCGCAGTTCCTCGAACTTCACCAGGTCGGCGACCGGCATCGCCATGTTGGGATATTGCGCGGTGAGCTCGGCCGGCAGCGAATCCATCGCTGCCTTGTTCGGCACCTTGTAGAGGATGTTCTGCGCCGCCCAGCCGTGATTCTTGGAGTCGAGCATGAAGTTGATGAACTTGAAGGCGTCGTCTTTCCGCTCGGAGGCCTTCATCACCACCATCGTGTCCAGCCAGAGGTCGGAGCCCTCCTTCGGAATCACGTATTTGATCTCCTTGTTGTCGGTGATGCCGTAGTTGCACCAGCCGTCCCACGCCTGCACCATCAGCGCCTCGCCGGACACCAGCTTCGAGTAGAAGGTGGTGTCGTCATAGGCGAGCAGCGTCTTCTTGGCGGAGATCAGCAGGTTCTTGACCTCCTCCATCTTCGCCGGGTCGGTCTCGTTGACCGAATAGCCTTTCGCCAACTGGCCGGCGGCAAGCAGCCAGCGGTCGGTGGCGAGCATGGTGGTCTTGCCCTTGAGATCGTCCGAAGGCGCCAGCAGGTCGTTCCAGGAGGAAGGCTCCGTCTTCACCAGGTCGGAGCGGTAGCACAGGCCGGTCGTGCCCCAGGTATAGGGCACCGAGAAGGCGTTGCCCGGATCGTAGGGCAGCTTGGTCGCCTCCGGGTAGAGATTGGCGAGGTTGGGCACCTTGGCATGGTCGATCGGCTCGGCGAGGCCGAGCTTGTTCAGCACTTCGGCGAATGGCGAGGAGACGAACACCACGTCATAGCCCTTGCCGCCGGAGGCGACGAGCTTGCCCATGATCTCCTCGTTGGTGGCGTGCTTGACGACCTCGCCCGACACGCCGGTCGCGGCCTTGAGGGCGTCCATGGCGTCCGGCGCCATGTAGCCGTCCCAGTTGGAGATGACGAGGCTTTGCGCGGCGGCTGGCGAGGCGAAGGCCAGCGCGAGGGCAAACAGGGCGGGGCCGGCCTTAAGGCTCCGCCGCGATATTCCCAATGCGGTCATGTCGAAACTCCCATTTGCTGTTTCGTCAGCGACGGTCGTAGGCGGCATGAGCCGTCCCCCGACCTGTTCCCGGTTTCTTGTCGTTTTGAGCGACAGTACTATTGCAATAAAAAATACGTCAATTCATATTTTCACGCCGATGTCGGCGGCTGCTTGTCCGATGAGCGGCAATGGGCCAGGTCTGGACGGCCGCAGCAAGCCGAGGAGTCGCCATGCAAGCCGTGATACGACGACCCCGAGCCAACCACCTCGATCTCGCGCAGCGCATTCTCGACGTCGCCCGGCAGCGGGGTTTCGGTCCCGGCACCCGGCTGCCTGAGCAGCAGATCGCCCGGCTCTGCAACGTCTCGCGCACGCCGGTGCGGGCGGCGCTGCGGCTGCTGACGGATCGCGGTATGGTGGAATGGCAGGCCGAGACCGGCTATCGCCTCGCCATCGATCCCGCGCGGCAGGCGCCGCAGGCGGCCGATCTGCCGAATGCCGAGGAAGACGAGATCGCCGAAACGATCCTGCGCGACCGGGCGGCGCGGCGCATCGACGGCACGATCACGGCGAGCGGCTTGATGCGGCGCTACGCCGTGGGACGAGGAGCGGTACTAAAGGCGTTGAAAAGACTGGAGGCCGAGAACCTGATCGAACGCGCGCCGGGCCAGTCCTGGGTGTTCCGCCCTGCCCTCGACGGCGCCGAGGTGTTGGCCGAAAGCTATGAGTTCCGGCTGGTCATGGAGCCTGCGGCGATCCTGGCGCCGGGCTTTCGCCTCGACGGGGCACGCGCCGTGGCTCTCAGGCAGCGCATGGAGGCGCTGCTGGCGATTCCGGACGCGAGCTTCGACATCCGGGCGTTCCATGCGGCCGATGCGGAGTTTCATGCGCTGATCGCGCAGGGAACGGCCAACCGCTTCGTCGCCGAAGCGCTCGCCGGCCATCTGCGGCTGCGCAGCCTGCCGGGCGCGTCGCGCGGCCTCAGCCTCTTCCGACTGCGCCAGTCGACGCGCGAGCATCTCGGCATCCTCGACCATCTGGAGAGCGGCCAGTTCGAGGTCGCAGCGGACCTGATGAAAGTGCATCTCAGGCTGTCGCGCAACCAGCGCCCGCATGCGGCGAGCCGTGGCGCGCCGGCCCTATTCGGTGCGATCAGCAGGCCGAACTGACCGCATCATGGCAGGCATAACCCGCCCCACGATCGCACTGTTTCCCGAGGCGAGCTTCGGCGCCGCGCTGAATTGCGTCGGCATCGCCCAGGCGCTGCAGGCGCGCGGCGCCCGCCCGGTGTTCATCTGCCATCCCGGCTTTTCCGGCGTCTTCGCCGATTATGGCTTCCAGGAATACCAGCTTCCGACCGCGGCACCGCTGAGCGACGACGAGCGGCAGAACTACTGGCAGACATTCGTGAAGCGGCACCTGCCGCATTTCCGGCTGGCGCCCATCGACCAGCTCGAGACCTATGTGGCGCCGACCTGGGAGGCGATCGTCGAGACCGTCGTCAATGCCGAGGTGCCGCTTAACGATCTCCTGCCCAAGCTCAGGCCCGATGCGATCGTGCTCGACAACGTGGCGATGTTCCCGGCGATCGCCAATGCCGGCTGTCCATGGGTGAGGGTGGTCTCCTGCGCCGAGACCGAGCTGCCGGACGAGGCGGTGCCGCCCTATCTTTCGGGGTTGCCGGCGGACGATGCCGCCGGCCGCCGGGCATTCGAAACGCGTTACCGCGCCGCGGTCGCGCCGGCGCATGACAGGTTCAACCGGTTCCGGGCCGCGCAGGGGCTGCCGGCGCTGCCCGCGGGGCAGTTCCTCGAGCCGTCGCCGTCGCTGAACCTTCTGCTGACGCCGGAGATCGTTCGCCGCGAGCGCGCGGTGCCGCTCGACCCGGCCAGATACGTCTATCTCGAAGGCTGCGTGCGCTCGGACGGGCCGTACGACATGCCGGTGTTCTCGCCTGACAGCGGGCCGCTCGTCTATCTGAGCTTCGGCAGCCTCGGGGCGACCGACGTCGACCTCATCGAGCGCATGCTCGCTGTGTTCGCCGCCTTGCCGGCCCGCTTCCTGGTCAATGTCGGCAATCTGCGGGACGCCTATCGGGCGGTGCCGGACAATGTCCATCTCGACAGCTGGTTCCCGCAGCCGTCGGTGGTGGCGAGGGCCGACCTGTTCATCCATCACGGCGGAAACAACAGCTTTTGCGAGGCGCTCGCCTTCGGCGTGCCGTCCCTGGTGGTGCCCTATTGCTGGGACGGTCACGACAATGCGCGGCGCGCCGAGGAAACCGGCACCGGCCGGCACCTCGACCGAGGGGGCTGGATGCCGTCGCAGCTTTCGGCCGCGATCACCGGCCTGCTGGCCGATCGCAGCATGCGCGATCGGCTGCAGGTGAACGCGGCCAGAATGGCGGAAGCGCCGGGCACCGAGCGCGCCGCGGCCGCCATTCTGGCGCTGCTTGGGAATTGATCGGCTGAAGACGAGACGCATCGGCAAAGCCTGGCAGCGCACGGTTCTTGTCATTGCGCCTTCGCGGCGATCTTCTTGCGGATCGAATGCAGCGCTTCGGCCTCGTTGGCCGGGGTTTTGGCGGTCGCGTCGAGGCGGACCGGCCGCAGCGTCTGCCCGCGTGGATCGATCGTGAGATGCAGCACCCGTGAAAAGAACGTGCTGCCGGGCTGGGCGCGGCCGATGTTGAGGATGGCGGCCTCGGCAAGGTCTTTCTCGAGCATCGCGTACACGCGGCCGCGCGTCTCGCCCCGCAGCGCGTCGAGCGCCTCGTCGATCACCACCCAGCGCGGCTTGTGGAGCGCAAGGCGCGCGAAGGCGATGAGCCGCTGCTCCTCGTCGTTCAGGTCGCGCTCCCAGCGTGCGTTGCGGTCGAGCTGGCGCGACAGCCGCTGCAATCCCACGGCGGCCAGCACCTCGGCGAGCCGGGCATCGGCGAATGCCGCAGCGTCCTGCGGATAGCTGAGAACCTCGCGCAACGTTCCGTGCGGCAGGTAGGGTGTTCCGGGGAGGAAGGTCACCGGCTCGCCGGCCGGCAGGCCGATGCGGCCGCTGCCCCACGGCCACAATCCGGCGATCGCCCGGAACAGCAGCGTCTTGCCGGCGCCGGGATCGCCGGTGATCAGCACGCGGTCGCCCGGCCGAACCTCCACCTGCGGAATGGAGAAGCGGGCGCACCCCTCGGGCGAGGCGACCTCGACCTGCTCCAGGACCATGCGCCCGTCTTCCGCCTCGGTATAGACGAGCCGTTTTTCCACGTCGTGCAGCTCGTCCACCGCGAGCATGGCGGCACGGAAGGTCGCGACGCGCAGCAGGGTGGCGCGCCAGTCGGCAATGCCGCCGATGTTGTCGACGAACCACCGCAGCGAAGCGTGCACCTGGGTGAAGGCGGCGGCGGCCATCATCAGGCCGCCGAAGCTCAGATCCCCGGCGAAATAGATCGGCGAGGCGATGACGATCGGCGCCACCACGGTGATCCAGCCGTAGCCGGCAGTGACCCAGTTCAGCCGCACCAGCGCCGTGAGGATGCGGCGGCTGGCCAGCAGCACGCTGCCGAGATCGAGATGCAGGCGCCGCTTCTCGTCCGTCTCACCGCCCGCCAGCGAAATGGAGTCGATGTGCTCGTTGACGTACATCAGCGAGAACCGCAGCTCCGCCTCGCGGGCGTAGCGGTCGCCGTTGAGCCTGATCAGCGGCCGGCCGACCAGCCAGCTCAGGGATGACGCGATGCCGGCATAGAGCACCGCCGCCCAGACCATGTAGCCGGGGATGGCGAACTCCCTGCCCCAGGCATGGAAGATGAAACCGGAGGACAGCGACCACAGCACGCCGACGAAGCTGGCGAGCAGTATGGTCGCCTGCAGCAGGCCTACGCCGAGATCGGTCGTAAGCTCGGTGAGATGGCGCGCGTCCTCGTGCAGCCGCTGGTCCGGATTGACGCCGATGGCGCCGGCATTGGCGAGGCGGAACGCCCGCTTCGGCCGCATCCACTCGGTGATCAGGTCGCTGGTCAGCCCCTCGCGCAGCTTGAGCCTCAGCATCTGGTTGAGCCAGGTCTGGGCGACGTTGAGCACCAGCACCACGCCGGCGATCTCGGCGAATATGACCAGCTGGTGGAAGAACGCCTGCAGGTCGCGCCGCTCGAGCGAGTCGTAGAAGGGCCGATACCAGCGGTTGAGCACGACCTGGCCGACGGCTGTCGCCAAGATCACGGCGAATATGCCGAAGGCAAGCAGCAGGATGACGTTGCGCAGGGGCGAGGCCATGAAGGCGCGCCGCATCATCGCCAGCTGGGCGAAGAACCCGGCCTCGCCCGCCGCCATCGATTCAACCTGTTGGGTCATCGGTCAGCCTCGCAAGAATCGGATCCCGCCTGTGGCCGACAGGATGTAGGCTCGGGCCGCTTCGGCGCAATGGTCGGCACACCTGCCCTGCCGCGTTCCGGGTGCCGGACGGATGAATTGCCCCGGCTCTTCGCGGATCCGTTGAAATTGGCAAGGCCTCCGTTCTGGTTTATGTCGATATCCGGCGCCGCTGGCCGCCGGCGGGGTCGCTTGTTCCGGGAGGGATCGCATGTCGGAGATCGCAACGCTTGCCGCGACCATTTTCAAGCGCGCCGGCGGGCAGTCGCGGTTCGTGGTGGCGCTGGCGGGCCCGCCCGGCGCCGGCAAGTCGACGCTGGCGGAAAATCTCCTCGGCCTGTTCCCGCAAGGCAGCGCCGCCGTGGTACCGATGGACGGCTTTCATTTCGACGATGTCGTGCTGGAGGCGCGCGGGCTGCGCGCCCGCAAGGGGTCGCCGGAAACCTTCGACTTCCATGGCTTCGAGGCCCTGCTCAGGCGCATCCGGGCGAACGAATCGGAGATCGCCATTCCGGTCTTCGATCGCACGGTCGAGCTGTCGCGCGCCGGCGCGGCGATCGTCGGCCGCGAGGTCAAGTTCATCCTGGTCGAGGGTAACTATCTGCTGCTCGACGAGCAGCCGTGGAACCGGCTGGGCACGCTGTTCGACCTGTCGGTCTATATCGACGTTCCGCGCGAGGAGCTCGAACGCCGCCTGGTGCAGCGCTGGGACGGCCACGGCAAGACGCCGCAGGAGGCGCGCGCCTGGATCGAGTCCAACGACATGCCCAACATCGACCGCGTGCTGGCGCGGCAGCGGCCGGCCGATCTCGTCCTCCGATCCGAGGCCGGTCGCTCGGAATGAGCCAAAAAACCGCGCCGATGCGGACTTAACGCTGCGCTTCAACCGGTTTTTGGGCGGGATTGTCCTGAAATCGGGTCCAGTTCGGGGGTTTTTCAGGGGCGCGGCGGGATGTTCAGGCCGCGCTGGCTGGCGGGGCGCTCCAGACCCTTGTCCAGCCAGCGGTTGACGTTGGGCAGGCTGTCGAGCCCGACCAGTTGGCTGGCTTCGTAAAACACCTTCAAGGTCCGCACCCAGCCGAGCATGGAGATGTCGGCGATGGTGTAGTCGTCGTCCATGATCCACTGCCGGCCGTTGAGGCGCGTCTCCAGCACGCCGAGCAGCCGCTTCGATTCGTTGGCATAGCGTTCCAGCGGCCGCTTGTCGGCGATCTCCTTGCCGGCGAATTTGTGGAAGAAGCCGAGCTGGCCGAACATCGGACCGATGCCGCCCATCTGGAAGAACACCCACTGGACGGTCTCGTAGCGGCGGGCGGGATCGGCGGGCAGCAGCTTGCCGGTCTTCTCGGCGAGATAGAGCAGGATCGCGCCGGATTCGAACAGGCCGAGCGGCTTTCCGCCGGGACCGTCCGGGTCGACGATCGCCGGGATCTTGCCGTTCGGGTTGAGCGACAGGAACTCGGGCGTCCAGCTCTCGTCCTTGCCGATGTTGACGAGATGCGCCTCGTAGGGGAGTCCGATCTCCTCCAGCGCGAAGGAGACCTTCACGCCATTGGGTGTCGGGAAGGAGTAGAGCTGCAGCCGGTCGGGATGCTGGGCGGGCCAGCGGCTGGCGATCGGGAAGGCGGAGAGATCGGTCATGGGAGCTCCGGAGAATGGTGGTGGTGACGCGGCGGGCGTCTGCCGGAAGGTAGGTGCTGGCGGGCGAGGTGTCGACCTGGCCGCCGACTTCGTCAAGCGGCCTTGAAGGCGACCACCGCGTTGGTACCGCCGAAGGCGAAGCCGTTGCTGATCGCGGCCCGCACCTTGCGCTCGCGCGCCACGTTCGGCGTCACGTCGAGGTCGCAGTCCGGATCCCTCTCGGTGAAGTTCGCGGTGGGCGGGATGATGCCCTCGCGGATCGCCATGATGCATGCGATCATTTCGAGCGCCCCGGACGCGCCCATGCAGTGGGCATGCATGGATTTGGTCGAGGATACCGACAGGCGATCGGCATGTGCCCCGAAAACGCGCCGGATCGCCTGCGTCTCGATCTGGTCGTTGGCCTTGGTGCCGGTGCCGTGGGCGTTGACGTAGTCGATGTCCTCCGGGGCGAGGCCGGCATCGGCGAGGCAGGCCCGCATCGCCGCCGCCGGCCCTTCGATCGTGGGAGCGACGATGTCGCTGGCGTCGCCCGACATGCCGGCGCCGGCGAGTTCGGCCAGAATCGGTGCGCCGCGTGCCCTGGCGTGCTCATATGTCTCCAGCACCGCCATGCCCGCGCCTTCGCCGATGACGAGGCCGTCGCGATCGGCCGAGAACGGCCTGCAGGTGTCGCGCGCCAGCGCCCGCAGCGCCTCCCAGCCCTTCAGCACGCCGAACACCAACGGTGCGTCCGTGCCGCCCGCCAGCATCACGTCGGCACGGCCGAGGCGCAACTGATCGGCCGCCGCCGACAAGGCATGATTGGAGGAGGCGCAGGCCGAGGTTACGCCGAACACCGGTCCGCGCAGCCGGTAGGCCATGCTGATCTGCCCCGCGGGGGCGCCCGGCATCGCCTTGGGCACGCTGAAGATACCGACCCGGGGGCGGTTTTCGATATGGACCTGGTAGTACGCCTCATCGACGGTGGTCGCGCCGTATATGCCGGTGCCGACCACGGCTCCGGCCCGGAATTCCTGCGCCTCGTCGCTCTCGATCCCCGCGGCACGGATGGCCTCGCCGGCCGCGATGGCGGCAAGCAGGCTGAAGCGGTCCATCGTCGCCACCTGCTTGCGATCGAGCCGGTGTTCCGGCAGCTCCTTGATCTCCGCGCCAATATTGCCCTTGAGGTTTCCGAGCGCGATCGTCGTGATCGGCCCGATGCCGGCACGGCCTTCACGCATGGCGTCGCATATCGCCGGCACGTCGGGGCCGAGCGCGCAGAGACCGCCTATGCCGGTGATGACGACACGCTGGCGCGACATGTCAGCCTTTTTTTGCAATGAGGACGCGGACCGCGTCGACGATGTCGCCGACGTCGGACAGCTTGCTCCAGGCCTCGGCCGTATTCATCTCGATCTCGATCCCGTATGCCTCCTCGAGGTCGAAGATGATCTCCGTCAGCTCGAGCGAATGGATACCAAGCTCGCTCAGCTCGGTTTCCGGCGTGATCGCGCCGATCCCGGGATCCGCATGGACCTTGATCTTGCCTATAATATCCTGGGCGAGTTGATCCATCGAACCTTCCTAGTCTTGCGCGCTCTTCTTTTGGGCGCTGCTTGTGCCTGAGTGCCCCCGCAATTGTTGCGGCGACGACAATTCACTCCCTGAAACGCAGGAAATTCTATCCTGTATAAAAACCGTCCGCTACCAACGCAACACGCAACGCCGCATATTGCCATCTCGACATCGGCGCCAGCCCGCTTAAGCTCGCCGGCTATGGATTTTGCAGGTTCATCGGAGCGGACGACGGCCGAGCGGCTGGCGTCCCAGCGCGTTTCGGCCCGCGGCGCGCTCGCGGTTGCTCGTCGCCACGGGCGCACTCGCCTGGACCGCCTTTTCCAGGAAGGAGCCGCCAAGATACGCATGCCGCGTTCGGACGGCGAGCCGCTCGAGGCCATCCTGATCAACACGGCCGGCGGCATGACGGGCGGGGACCGGCTCGCCTGGGAGATCGATGCCGGTGCCGACACCTCCGTCATGGTGACGACGCAGGCATCCGAGAAGGTTTACCGGGCGGCGTCGGGGCAGGCGGAGATGGCGATTCGGCTGTCGGCGGAGGAGAACGGAAGGCTGGCCTGGCTGCCGCAGGAGACCATCCTGTTCGACCGGGCCGCTTTCTCGCGCCGGCTCGACGTCGACCTTGCCGCGGGCGCGCAGGCGCTGGTCGCCGAGGCGACGGTGTTCGGCCGGGGCGCCATGGGCGAGCGCGTCGAGCGCGGGATTTTTCGCGACCGCTGGCATGTCGTCCAGGCGGGCCGCCTCGTCCATGCCGAAGCATTCGCCATCGGGCCGGATATCCACGCCTCGCTCGGCAAGCGCGCCGTGCTGGCCGGGGCGGCGGCGATGGCGACGGTGCTGCTCGTCGCGCCCGACACCGATGCCTGGCTGGACAAGGTGCGCGACATCGTCGGCGAGCGCGGTGGCGCCAGCGCCTGGAGCGTCGGCGGGACTGGCAAGCTTCTTGCGAGATTGTACGATGACGATGGCTACAGCCTGAGAAAGCGGCTGGTGCCGCTGCTCGGCCTGCTCAATGGACGGGCAGGCATGCCCAAATGTTGGTCACTCTAGGGACTGTAGAGCGCATGAACCTCACGCCTCGCGAAAAGGACAAGCTGCTGATCGCCATGGCGGCGATCGTCGCCCGCAAGCGGCTGGAGCGCGGCGTCAAGCTCAACCATCCCGAGGCGATCGCGCTGATCACCGATTTCGTCGTCGAGGGCGCGCGCGACGGCCGCCCGGTGGCCGAGCTGATGGAAGCAGGCGCGCATGTGATCACCCGCGAGCAGGTGATGGAGGGCATCGCCGAGATGATCCATGACGTGCAGGTCGAAGCGACGTTCCCGGACGGAACGAAGCTGGTCACCGTGCATGAGCCGATACGGTAGGGAGGTTATGATGCTCGGACTGCGTCCCAACTGCGAGTGCTGCGACCGCGACCTGCCGCCGGATTCGCCGGACGCGCGCATCTGCACCTTCGAATGCACTTTTTGTGTCGATTGCGCGGATGATGTGCTGGGTGGCGTATGTCCCAACTGCGGCGGCAATTTTTCCGCCAGGCCGATCCGCCCGGCGAAGATGCTGGCCAAATATCCGGCGTCGACGAAGCGCGTGCTCAAGGCCGAGGGCTGTCCGCCCGCGGCGAGAGCGGCCTGAGCGGCGAAGGAGGTTCCATGATCCCCGGAGAAGTGATCACCGCGCCCGGCGACATCGAGCTGAACAGGGGCGCGGAAACTGTCACGCTGAAAGTCGCCAACGCCGGCGACCGGCCGATCCAGGTCGGCAGCCATTATCATTTCTTCGAGACCAACGGCGCGCTGCGCTTCGACCGGGAGAAGGCGCGGGGCATGCGGCTCGACATTGCCGCCGGCACCGCCGTGCGTTTCGAGCCCGGGCAGGAGCGCGACGTCACGCTGGTGCCGCTCGGCGGCAAGCGCGAGGTCTACGGCTTCCAGCAGAAGGTGATGGGGAAACTGTGAGGGTGCCGCCGCTGGCCGCTTCGGCGTACTCAGCCGCCCGCCGGCTTGGCCGCCGCGTAGATCACCACGCCGGCATCCTTGAATTCGACGGCGAGGATGTCGCGGATCAGGATCTGCCGCGAGTCGATCGCATGATAGAGCATGGCGTTGCCTTCCAGCTCCTGCCGGAGTTCTCCGATCTCGTCCTTGTGCTCTTCCACCTTGGCGGCGATCTCGTCGGGAGGACCGCCTTCGGTGACGGCGGCGTCGGGCAGGAACACGATGTTGACGGCATCGAGCGTCGTGGCCTTTCGGACCGTCGCGATGTTTTCGGCGGTCTTGTCGATGGCTTTGATCACCGCATCGGTCTGGGCGGCGGCGGGCGTCTGCTCCTCATGCACCTCGGTGCCGACGATGGTATCGATCGCCTTGGGATCCTGCAGACCTTGCGCCATCGGCGCCGTCTGCGGCGCGAACGCCGCCAGGAAGGCTGCGGCCGCAGCAGCATGCAGCCATTTGCTGTCCGGCAGGATGGTCGTCGTCATCGCTCGTTCCTTGTGGTTGCGCAGGCCAAAGGGGGACAACGGCAACTCCGCGGTCGGGGTTCCCGGCATGCGGCTGTTTGTCTGAGGCTGCTTGCCGGCGCCGAGTTCAGGACCGGCGCCGACGAAGGAAAAGGGACCGGCAAGGCCCGCCGCGAGCGGTCAGCCGGCCTTCTTGGTCACGAGCGTCAGCGCCCCCTCGCGGCTAACGCTTGCCGCGATGACATGCGCCGAGGTCAGCCCCTTTGCGTCCAGCGCCGACTTGAGCTCGGGATTGGCGTCGATCGTGCTGCGCAATTGCTTGAGCTCGGCGTCGCCGCCTTGAGCCACCACGTCGTTGACCTGCTTCTGCGTGGCTTCGGGCAGTTCGGTCATGTCGACGATGTTGACGCTGCGGATCGTCGGGGCGGTGGCTGGGGCTTCGGGCGCTGTCGCCGGTGCCTGGGCGGGCGGCTGCGTGGCCGGCGTTTGTGCGTTGGCGGCCATGGCGAAGGCGAGCGTGGTGCCCGCCGCCAGGATCGTGATCATGCGCATGGATTTTTCCTTCCATCGGTTGGCAGACGATCATGCTGGGGCGCGACCGCCACCCCATACGCCGAATCGGGTGAGAACCTGCCGCCGATGGGGTCGTTCCGTGGTTATTTCGTGTCGGAAATGAGGAGTGCCGCGGCACTGTGGGCGCCCGGCCGGCCGCTGTTTGCGAGGCGTCGACCCCGACGCCTTCACGCCCACGAAATTCGACGGGAGAAGCCGGTGAGCGAAGATTCGCCGGGATTGCTTTCAGCCATAGCTCGCCTTACTTTCTGAGTTAGAAGTAAGGAGCTGCAAGATGCCGATAGCGTCCGCCAAGGTAACATCAAAGGGCCAGATCACCCTCCCGGCCAAACTGCGCGACCAGCTTGGAATCAAGCCGGGCGACCGGCTGGATTTCGAGCGGAACCGCGACGGCAAGGTGGAGCTGGTCGCGCGAACGGAACGCTTTGAAGATCTGCGAGGTGTGCTTCCCTATGACGGCCCTCCGCTGACGAACGAAGACATCGTCGAGATCGTGCGCCAAGCTCGGGCTGAAATGGGCCAGCGCGTCCTTGATGGGCTGAAGCGTTCCGGCAAGTGATCGGCCTTGACACCAACGTCCTCGTCGCCTGGCTCGTGCAGGGGCAAAGGCGCATTGTCCTTCCTTCAACGCAGTATCGCGTAAGCCATGTCGCCTTGCTGGAACTCGAATGGGTGCTTTCGAATAAGTTTGGCTATCCTAAGGATACAGTGGTCGCCATGCTGAGGCGTCTTGTTGCCGTGTCTAACATAGAGCTGGACCGGCCCGAAGTCGTTATGGCCGTTTTGGATGACCATGAACTGGGCGGAGCCGACTTTGGCGACTTTTTGATCGCTCGCGACAACTTGGCCGCAGGCTGCACGTCCACCCTGACGCTCGACGCAAAAGCCGCGCGCAAGACCGGATTCACACTCGCACGGAGTTGACAGATGCCTGCAAGACTCTCCCGCTCCGCCTATGCCCGCATGTTCGGCCCGACTGTGGGCGACAAGGTGCGACTGGCCGACACCGAGCTGTTCATCGAGGTCGAGAAGGATCTTTGCACCTATGGCGAGGAGGTGAAGTTCGGCGGCGGCAAGGTCATCCGCGACGGCATGGGTCAGAGCCAGGTGGCGCGCGCCGACGGGGCGGTCGACACCGTCATCACCAACGCGCTGATCATCGATCACACCGGCATCTACAAGGCCGATATCGGGCTGAAGGACGGCCGCATCCATGCCATCGGCAAGGCTGGCAATCCGGATACGCAGCCCGGCGTAACCATCGTCATCGGGCCGGGCACGGAAGCGATCGCCGGCGAGGGGCGGATACTCACCGCCGGCGGCTTCGACGCCCACATCCACTTCATCTGCCCGCAGCAGATCGAGGAGGCGCTGATGGCGGGGGTGACCACCATGCTGGGCGGCGGCACCGGTCCGGCGCACGGCACGCTGGCCACCACCTGCACGCCCGGCCCCTGGCATCTGGCGCGCATGATCCAGTCCTTCGACGCCTTCCCGATGAACATCGGTCTTTCCGCCAAGGGCAACGCCTCGCTGCCGAAGGCGCTGGAGGAGATGATCCTCGGCGGCGCCTGCGCGCTGAAGCTGCACGAGGACTGGGGCACGACGCCCGCCGCGATCGACTGCTGCCTGTCGGTGGCCGACGCGTTCGACGTGCAGGTGATGATCCATACCGACACGCTCAACGAAAGCGGCTTCGTCGAGGACACGGTGAACGCCATCAAGGGCCGCACCATCCACGCCTTCCACACCGAGGGCGCCGGCGGCGGCCACGCGCCCGACATCATCAAGGTATGCGGCCTGCCCAACGTCATCCCGTCGTCGACCAACCCGACACGGCCCTACACCCAAAACACCATCGCCGAGCATCTCGACATGCTGATGGTGTGCCACCACCTGTCGCCGTCGATCCCCGAGGACATTGCATTCGCCGAGAGCCGCATCCGCAAGGAGACCATCGCCGCCGAGGACATCCTGCACGACATCGGCGCCTTCTCGATCATCTCCTCCGACAGCCAGGCGATGGGGCGCATCGGCGAGGTGCTGATCCGCACCTGGCAGACCGCCGACAAGATGAAGCGCCAGCGCGGGCGGCTGCAGGAGGAGAGCGGCGACAACGACAATTTCCGGGTGCGCCGCTACATCGCCAAATACACGATCAACCCGGCCATCGCCCATGGCCTGTCGCGGGAAATCGGCTCGATCGAGGTCGGCAAGCGCGCCGACCTGGTCCTGTGGGACCCGGCCTTCTTCGGCGTCAAGCCGTCGATGGTGCTGCTCGGCGGCATGATCGCGGCGGCCCCCATGGGCGACCCCAACGCCTCGATCCCGACGCCGCAGCCGGTGCATTACCGGCCGATGTTCGGCGCCTACGGCAAGGCGATCCACAATTCCTCCGTCACCTTCGTGTCGCGGGCGGCGCTCGATGCCGGGCTGCGGGAAAGGTTGGGCGTCGACAAGGCCATGGTCGCGGTGGAGAACACGCGCGACGGTATCGGCAAGCGCTCGATGGTGCTGAACGACGCCACCCCGGATGTCGAGGTCGATCCGGAGACTTATGAGGTCCGCGCCGACGGCGAGCTGCTCACCTGCGAGCCGGCGACCGTGCTGCCGATGGCGCAGCGATACTTTCTGTTCTGAAATTACCTTTTTCCCCTTCAGCGGCGGTGAACAGGGTCGCGGTTACCCGAGATGGAGAAAAGACCCAACTTAATGGCTGGATCTATTGGGAGGTACTGACGCCGGGAGCGACGCGCTGGAAGCCGATTAGGTCCCTGCGGAAGCGTTAACCTGCCATCTGCTCATCGCGCGAGCTTAGATATGCCGCCACTTTGACGAATATCCAAATGGGTGCATGATGCGCCCATGAACCGGATCGACCCCAGCCCGCCACTTGTGGTCTACGAAGATGATTTTGCGCTCTGGTGCGCCCAGCAAGGCGCACTTTTGCGCGCCGGGCGCACGTCGTCGCTCGATCGTGAAAACCTTGCCGAGGAGATCGAGAGCTTGGGGAGGAGCCAGGAAGACGAGATCGAGAGCAGATTGAATGTGCTCGTCATGCATCTGCTCAAATGGTGCTATCAGCCCCAAAAATGCACGCCGAGCTGGCGCGCAACGATTATCGAGCAGCGTATGCGGATATCAAAACGGCTGAAGGCAAGCCCGAGCCTTAGGAATTATCCGGCAACTGTCCTTGATGAAGAATATGTCACCGCCCGCCTGCGCGCGGCAGGCGAGACCGGCCTTTCAGAGGTGATTTTCCCTGAGGGATGTCCTTTCACCATTGAGGAAATTCTCGACCCGGCTTTCTTCCCCGAAGAGCGGTAACTTGCCAAAGTCTGAGCCAAAGCCAGAGACCTCGCTCTACGAGCGCGATTCTATATTTGGACGCTGGAGCAGGGCGAGAAACTTCGCGCTCGCGTCCTCGGTATAAATGGGCTCGGGAGAGGGGTCGCGATGGAGACAGGATTGCCTTCATCGGCCTTTCCGGAAAAAGTCCCGTTTTCCGTGGCGGAAGTGCTGAATTTCCGCTTCATGCCGGGGCGGCCCTGGTCGCCCGATGAATTGCGTGGCGATTGATGGTTTCCGAACAGACCGCCACCACAGCGGAGGTCTTCCCTCACATCCGCATCGTCATGGGCATGGTGATCGGTCTCGGTGTGACGCGGCTGCTGTCGGGCGTGGCGCGTATCGTCCAGCATCCGAAGCAGTATCCGCTCTATTCCGTGCACCTCGCCTGGGTGGCCTCGGTGCTGCTCATGCTCGCGCATTTCTGGTGGTGGCAGTTCGGCCTCTATGCCATCCCGGCCTGGACCTTCGGCGTCTATCTCTTCATTCTCGGCTATGCCGTCGTCCTGTTCCTGCTATGCGCGTTCCTCTTCCCCGACAGCATGCACGACTATCTCGGCTACGAGGATTATTTCCTGTCGAAGCGGGCCTGGTTCTTCGGCCTGCTGGCCGTCACCTTCCTGCTCGACGTCATCGACACGCTGCTCAAGGGCGAGGCGCATTTCGCCCGGTTCGGCAACGAATATCTTGTGCGCACCCCGTTGCTTGTGGCCTTGTGCATCGCGGCGATCGCGACGGACAACCGGACCTTTCACCGAGCCTTCGTGGCTTTCGCGCTGATCTATCAGGTTTCATGGATATGGCGGCTCTTCGACACGATACATTGACGGCCTCCGGTAGCCGGGACGGCGCCTACAAGGCGGTCGGCTTTCGCGGCTCGCGGGTTTCGCGCGTGCTTTGGATGCTGGAGGAGCTCGAAGTGCCCTATGAGTTCGTCGAGACGGAGCTGCGCTCCGACCGGCTCTACGCGCTCAACCCGTCGGGCAAGTGCCCGGTGCTGATCGACGGCGATCTCGTCGTCACCGATTCCGCGGCCATCTGCATCTATCTGGCCGACAAGCATGCGGAGAAGAACATGGGCGCGGCGCCGGGGCCGGCCGGCCGCGCCCAGATGGATTCCTGGATGCATTTCGCGCAGTCGGAGCTCGAGGCGCCGCTGTGGAACAAGCTCCGGCACCGCTACCTGCTGCCCGAGGACCTGAGGGTCGAGGTCGGGCCTGCGGCGGCCCACGATTTCGCCAGCGAGGTCAAGGCGCTCGACCGCCGGCTCGAAGGCCGGGAATACGCGCTGGGCGGCCGCTTCAGCGCCGTCGACGTGCTGGTCGGCGAGATTGGCGCCTGGGCGCGCAACGCCCGCTTCAGGATCGAATCGGATCGGGTCAACGCCTATCTCGACCGGGTGCTGTCGCGCCCGGCGCGGGCGCGGGCACAGGCCAATGGAGGCGCTTTCAAATGATGCGTGCCACGTCCTTCCTCCGTGCCGCCGCGGCTGGCGGCACGTCCGGGGATGCAAAGCCCGCCGACGTCGCGGTCCTGGCGCATGACGAGCGGCACCTTCGCCGCAAGCTGGTCGAGTTGCAGAGGGGCGGCAGGGTCCTGGTCGATCTGCCCGAGCCGGTGGCGCTGGGCGACGGCGACCTGCTGGTGCTCGATGACGGCCGGCATGTCGGCATCGTCGCGGCGGAGGAGGAACTGTACGACGTGCGGGCGCGCGACGCCCGCCACCTCGCCGAGCTGGCCTGGCACGTCGGCAACCGCCATCTCGCGGCCGCGGTCGAGGGCGGGCGCATCCTCATCCGGCGCGACCATGTGATCAGGGCGATGCTGGAAGGGCTCGGCGCGACGGTAGCCGACGTCGTCGAGCCATTCGAGCCGGTGCGCGGCGCCTATTCCGGCCATGGGCATGCTCACGGGCATGACGGCGGCCAAGCACACCGTCACGAAGGTGGCCAACACCGGCATGACGATCACCATCACGCCGGAGCGGATGACCACCAGCATGGGCACGATGGCCACCACCATCATCACGACTGAGCCGTCCGCCGGCCGGGCGCTGCTGCGGCTGATGGCGTGGCTGTCGCCGGCCTTTCCGGTCGGCTCCTTCAGCTACAGCCACGGCTTGGAGCACGCCGTGCATGATGGCCATGTCGGCGACGATGCCGATCTGCGCGCCTGGATCGAGGTGCTTTTGCGCTACGGCTCGGCATGGAACGACGCGGTGCTTCTGGCGGAAGCCTGGCGGCGCGCGCGGGGAAGCCGCGATTTCACCGAGCTTGCCGGGTTAGCCGACGCGCTGGCCGGATCGCGCGAGCGGCAGATGGAGACGCTGCTGCAGGGCGCGGCCTTCGTCAAGGCAGCCTCGAACTGGCCTGCCGGGGTGATGAAGGAATTGCCCGAGGATTGCGCCTACTGCGTCGCGGTCGGCGCCTTGGCCGGCGCGCATGGCGTGGCGCTTGCGGATGCGCTCGGCGCCTTCCTCCAGGCCTTCGCCTCCAACCTCGCGCAAGCCGGCATAAGGCTGGGCGTCACCGGGCAGCAGGGCGCGGTGGCGCTGATCGCCGGCCTGGAACCGACGGTTGCGGAGGTCGCCGCCCGCGCGGCCGTCTCGTCGCTGGACGATCTCGGCGCCTGCGCCATGATCTCGGACGTGGCGGCGATGCGGCACGAGACGCAATATTCGAGGCTGTTCCGGTCATGACGGTCCTGCCGCGCTTCCATTTCATTCAGGAACGTGGCCCCTGGATCGCGCATTGCGAGGACCCGCGCTGTGCGGCCCTGCTTGGAACGACCGCCGTTCCGGTGATGCGGGATTTCCGGGATGGGCAGTGGGTGTGGGGCAAGTCGGTGCTGTTCAACGGAAATCCGGGCCAGTTCGGGCGTCCGTGGTGGAACGATCCCGGCCAGGCGAGATGGCGCGAATTGCTGCTTTCCGGATCGCCGCTTCTGATCAGGCGGGCGACGCCGCCGACCGCCGAGGCGCCGACCGGTTCGGTCGGTGAGCCGATAGGTGTTTTTCGCACTCGCGACGTGGCAATCGATGACAACCATATGACCCTGAAACTGATCGAACGGCTTGCCGAGGCATCATGACCCATTCGAACGGACCCCTTCGTGTCGGCATCGGCGGACCTGTCGGCTCCGGCAAGACGACGCTGACCGAAAAACTGTGCAAGGCGATGCGCGCCGAATTCTCCATCGCCGTCGTCACCAACGACATCTACACCAAGGAGGACGCCATGATGCTGGCGCGGCTCCAGGCCCTGCCGGAAGAGCGCATCATGGGCGTCGAGACCGGCGGCTGCCCGCACACGGCGATCCGCGAGGATGCCTCGATCAATCTCGCGGCGATCGCCGAGATGAACAGGAAATTCCCGGATCTGGACGTCATCTTCATCGAGTCCGGCGGCGACAACCTGGCCGCGACCTTCTCGCCCGACCTTGCCGACCTGACGCTCTACGTCATCTCGGTCTGCCAGGGCGAGGAGATCCCGCGCAAGGGCGGTCCAGGCATCACGCGGTCGGATTTCCTCGTCATCAACAAGAGCGACCTCGCGCCTTATGTGAACGTCAACCTCGAAATCATGGAGCGCGACGCGGCAAAGATGCGTGGGCGGCGGCCGTTCGGCTTCACCGATCTGTCGCGTGGCAAGGGCGTGGCGGAGATCGTTGATTTCATCATCGAGCAGGGCGGGCTGAGGCTGGCACAGCAGCGCAAAACTGCCTGACCCACGCTGCCTCCGGCTGTTGCGGGGGCGCCCCTGTCGGTCCATGCTGCCAAAAAGCCGGAGAAGGAGCTGCACATGAGCATCGCCCACCTGCATCGGGAAAACCGCACCAATCTCCCCTTCTACGAGGAGCGGGTCGATCTCGCCGCCGCCTTTCGCTGGACGGCGCGGCTCAACATGCATGAGGCGGTGGCCAATCATTTTTCGCTGGCCGTCAACGACGACGGCACGCAGTTCTTGATGAATCCCAACCAGGTGCATTTTTCACGGGTCAAGGCGAGCGACCTTCTGCTGATCGACGCCAACGATCCGGAGACCATGAACCGGCCGGACGCACCGGACCCCACCGCCTGGGGACTGCACGGCTCGGTTCATCGCAACGTGCCGCATGCACGCTGCGTCATGCATGTGCATTCCATCCACGCCACCGTGCTGGCTTCGCTGGCCGACTCGCTGCTGCCGCCGATCGACCAGAATTCGGCGATGTTCTTCAAGCGGCAGGTGGTGGACGAGCACTATGGCGGGCTGGCCTTCGAGGAGGAGGGCGAGCGCTGCTCGCAACTCCTGTCGAATCCCAAGACCCAGATCATGATCATGGGCAACCACGGCATCCTCGTCATCGGCAACACCGTCGCCGAGGCGTTCAACCGCATGTTCTATTTCGAGCGCGCGGCGGAAACCTATATCAAGGCGCTGTGGACCGGCCGGCCCCTGCGCACCTTGTCCGACGCGGTCGCCGAAAAGGTCGCCGACGAGATGGACGACTATCCCGGCCAGGCAGACCGGCATTTGGCCGAGCTCAAGGCGATCCTCGACGAGCAGGAGCCGGTCTATCGGAACTGAGGCGCGTCAGGCTGCATGCCGCCCTCATGGGGGAGAGTGAGGGCAGCCGGCTAGCCGATGCCGAGATAGGCGCGCACGGCCTGCGGGCTGTCGGCGTTGAGCGCGCCGGGCGGCCCCGGCTGCGCCGGGAATTCCGGCCAGAAGATCGTCCGCATGCCGGCGGCCAGGCCTGCCTCGCTGCCCGGCCAGCTGTCCTCCATCACCGCGCAGTCGGCGGCGTCCAGGCCGGCAAGCCAGGCGGCACGCAGGTAGGGTTCGGGATCGGGCTTGCCGCTGCGCACGTCGTTGCGCGAGACGGTGCGCATGCCGGCCTCGTGGATGCCGAGCGCCCGCAGATTGGCGTCGACGATGAGGCGGTCGGAATTGGAGACGACGCCCTGGACCACCCCGCGCGCCTTGAGTTCGCGAAAGATCTCGAGCGCGCCCGGTCGCGGCTGCAGCCTGGGCGCATTGTCTAGGTAATGCGCGTATTTGCGCACGATCCATTGGTCGAACGGCAGATCGAGCCCGAACTCGTCGCGCAGCATCTCGTAGACCGGGTAGGCGGCGATGCCGAGTACGCGTTCGTGCAGGTCGGCCGGCGGCGTGATGCCGAGGGCCTTCAGCGCCACCACCAATGCCTCCTCATGCAGCGGCTCGCTGTCGATCAGCGTTCCGTCCATGTCCCAGAACACGGCCTTCGGGGTCATAATTTCGATCCTCGTTCCCGTCCGTAATAGGACGTTTGCTGCCGGAGATAAACCCGCGGTCATCCAATCCCGGCTTTCCTCGGCCGACGGGCAATTGTAAAGGGAGCGGGCAATTGCCTTCGGGCCGGATAGTTGTCACACTCCGGCTGCCCGGCAACTGCCCGGACAGGGAGGAACTGGATCATGGCCGCCCGCCAGGACGCAGGCAGCGCACGGCTAGACGACGCGGCGCGGGCCGGCTGGCTCTATTATGTCGCCGGCAATACGCAGGACCAGATCGCGGCGAAGCTCGGGGTGTCCAGGCAGTCGGCGCAGCGGCTGGTGTCGCTGGCCATGGCGGAGGGGCTGGTCAAGGTCCGGGTCGACCATCCGATCGCCGCCTGCCTCGATCTCGCCGAGCGGCTGCGCAGCCGCTTCGCGCTGGACCTGGTCGAGGTGGTGCCAAGCGATCCGGCCTCCTCCTCGACGACGATCGGCATAGCCCAGGCGGCCGCCGCCGAGATCGAGCGGCGCCTCTCCTCGACCGAGCCGATCGTCATGGCGCTCGGCACCGGCCGCACGCTGAAGGCGGCGATCGAGCAGCTTCCGGCCATGGACTGCCCGCAGCACAAGATCGTGTCGCTCACCGGCAACATCGCGCCGGACGGCTCGGCCGCCTTCTACAACGTCGTCTTCACCATGGCCGACCGCATCAAGGCGCGCGCCTTCCCGATGCCTCTGCCGGTCATCGCCTCCTCGCCGGAGGAGCGCGAGATGCTGCTGGGGCAGCCGATGATCCAGCCGACCCTGGCGCTGGCCGCCGAGGCCGCCGTCACCTTCGTCGGCGTCGGCGACCTCGGGCCGCGGGCGCCGCTGTTCGTCGACGGTTTCATCAGCGAGGCGGAGCTGAAGGCGCTGCAGAAGGCGGGCGCGGTCGGCGAGATCGTCGGCTGGGCTTTCGACCGCGACGGCCGGCTGATCGAGGGTACCATCAACGACCGCGTCGCCTCGGCACCGTTGCCGTCGCGCGAGCGCTCGCTTGTGGTGGCGATCGCCATGGGCGAGAAGAAGCTGCCGGGCCTGCTCGCGGCGGTGACGCGCCGCCTGGTCAACGGGCTGATCACCGACGAGCGCACCGCCGAGGGGCTGCTTGCGGCGTGATGCCGGCGGGCGCCGTACCGTCCCTCATCCGCCTGCCGGCTATTCCCCCGTGATGCTTTGACAAACTCAGGAGGGGAAAGAGCGCAGGCCGCTCCGCTGGCACCCTACCTTCCCAGCACCAGCGCCCAGTAGCGCTGGCCGTCCTGGCCGGTGCCGGCATAGGCGAGGCCGAAACGGCTGAAGCGCGGGTCGAGCATGTTGCGGCGGTGGCCCTGCGAGTTCATCCACATCGAGAACAGCCGGTCGAGGTCCATGCGGCCGAACGCGATGTTCTCGGCCGCCGCGCCCTCGACGCCGTTGCCGTTCATGCGCGCGGCGAAGGTTTTGCCCCAGCCGGTGGTGTGCGCCATGCGGCCGGAACGCGCCATGTAGCCGGCCTGCTGCAGCGCCGCCTTCTCCAGCCGCGAATCCGGCGAAAGCGGCGCCAATCCGTTGGATTCCCGAATCTCGCCGAGATAGGCAGCGCCGGAGTCCGACGCGCCGCCGGCGTCGCCTATGCCGCCGCCGGTCTGGCAGGCGGCCAGGAAGAGCGCCGCGCCGAGGGCGGCAGCGCCTGCGAGGAAGCGGCGGCGGTCGGCATTCGGTCCGAGGTGCATGGAAACTCCGCGGCAGATGGTCCTGCTGGGAGTTCCATAGCGGTCATTGTGGCATTTGCCGGGCGCGATCGATGATCGGCCTAGCAGGCATTCGCGTCCCGAGCTGGCGATCCGGCATTTCGTGCGCCGACGGAATGATGCCGTGGCTAAGCCGATGATCGCTGAGGTCCCCCTCTCCGTCTCGCCTTTCGGGCTCGCCACCTCTCGCCCGCCTTGCGGGGGCGAGGAACCCAAGCTGGATAGCGCCGGCATCGCGGCAGCGGTTCCTCGCCCCCGCGCAGTGGGGGAGAGGTGGCGAGCCCGAAGCCCGAGACGGAGAGGGGGTTCTTGCCGGCAACGGCGCGAGGGTTTTTTACGTCGCAAAGTCGCGGCTTCGAGATGTGCCGGCCATCGCATCAGTGTCTTGATGCCGCGCCGGTCGAGCCCTACCGCCGCTTGCCCGACGGGTCGTTGCCGTCGAGAAAGCCGATGTCGCGCTTCAGATGGTCGGGCAGCGTCCTGGGATCGAGCACCGCCCGGGGCCTGGCTCTGCCGAAAGCCAGCGCCAGCCAGGATTTCCAGGAGCCTTGCCTGCGGTGCAGTGTGGTTGCGGGTGCTTGCAGCGTGGTCATGGTTGTCGCCTTCCCTTCGGTCCGGCTTATGGGCTGCCCTGTTATTTGTACGTGAAAGCGCCTAGTTTCCAATCGAACGTCGATCGGTACCCATTAACAGGGCTTATGTGTCGTGAGTTTCCAGCTTCCTCCGCTCGCAGCCATCCGGGCCTTCGAGGCGACGGCCAGGCTGGGCAGTTTCACCAAGGCCGCGGCCGAACTCGGCATGACCCAGGCGGCGGTGAGCTACCAGATCAAGCTGCTCGAGGAGCGGGTCGGCGCGCCGCTGTTCCTGCGCCAGCCGCGCCAGATCGTGCTGACCGAGGTCGGACAGCGGCTGGCGCCGGCCATGTCGGAAGCGTTTTCGCTGATCAGCGACGCATATGCGTCGGCGCGCGGCGAGGCGCAGGGAACGCTGACGGTGAGCACCGTGCCGACCTTCGCCGGGCAATGGCTGGCCGGCCGGCTCGGCTCCTTCCAGTTCGCCCACCCGGCACTCGCGGTGAAGGTCGAATCGACCGGCCGGCTGGTCGATTTCGACCGCGAGGACGTCGACGTCGCCATTCGTGCCGGCAACGGGACATGGCCGGGCCTGACCACGCATTTCCTGCTGCCCACCGTGTTCACGCCGATGCTGAGCCCGGCGCTGGCCGAGACCATCGGCGGGGTCAAGGAGCCGGCCGACCTGATGCGCCTGCCCATCGTCGATCCCGGCGATCCCTGGTGGCCGCTGTGGCTGCGCATGGCCGGGCTGCCGACCGACTGGCTGAAGGATCGGCCGCGCAGCCAGCTAGGCTCGCAGATATTCGAGGCGCAGGCGGCGATGGCCGGCCGCGGCGTCGCCCTGCTGACCCCGGGCTTCTATCGCGAGGAGATTGCCGCCGGCCGACTTCTCCAGCCTCTCGACCTCATCGGCGACGACGGCCAGGCCTACTACCTCGCCTATGCGGAGGCGCGGCGCAACGCGCCGAAGATCAAGGCGTTTCGCGACTGGATCCTGGGGGAGCTGAAGGTGGCGGCCAGCGGGTGACGCCGGCGGGCGCAGTTTCCAGATGAGTGATGCCAGCGGTTGTTTGCTCTGACCGTCGGCGCCGCCCCTCACCTGCCTGCCGGCATCCTCTTCCCCTGAAGAACCTATCGTGTTCACACATCTGGTTCGAGGACGAGTGCCGACGGCACCGGCGCATCAAATTTGCCCCTCACCCTTACCCTCTCCCCGTAAACGGCAGGGCAATCGCATATGCCGATGATGACCGTCATTCCGGGGCCGCGCAGCGGCACCCGGAATCCAGAGCG
>NZ_JCACER010000080.1:0-2608 GCF_059502445.1 Kumtagia sp. | reverse complement strand
TCCCCCCTTGCGGGGGAGATGTCCGGCAGGACAGAGGGGGGTGCGAAGGAGCACGGAGCCTCACATGCGGGAGCCATCCCGCGTGACCCGACCGCTGCTCTCCCTTCGCTCCGTCTCGAAAACCTTCACCACCGCCGGTCGCATGGTGCGGGCGGTCGACGACGTCTCCTTCGACGTCGCGAAGGGCGAGTGCCTGGCGATCGTCGGCGAGTCCGGCTCCGGAAAATCGACCGTCGCCAACATCATCCTCGGCATCTATCCGCAGAGCGACGGCGAGATATTGTTCGAGGGTAACCCTCTCCCCGCTCGCCATGCGCTCATCCATCGCCGCGCCATCCAACTCGTGCAGCAGAACCCGCTCTCCTCACTCAATCCCAAGCGCAGCATCGGCGCCTCGCTCAGGCTGGCGCTCGACGTGCACGGCATCGGCGAAAGAAACCAACGCTGGGACCGTGTCGGTCAGTTGCTTGAGGAGGTCGGCCTGCCCGCGGACTTCCGCTCGCGCGCGCCGTCGACGCTGTCAGGCGGGCAGCGGCAGCGCGTGGCGATCGCCCGGGCGCTTGCCTGCCAGTCGGAGCTGGTGGTGCTCGACGAGCCGACCTCGGCGCTCGACGTGCTGGTGCAGGCGCGCGTGCTCAAGTTGCTCAACGAACTGCGGGCAAAGCGCGGGCTCACCTACGTCTTCATCACCCACGATCTGTCGGTGGTGCGCAACGTCGCGACCCGCGTCGCCGTCTTCGAGAAGGGCAGGCTGGTCGAGCTTTCCCCGACCGAGACGGTGTTCACCGATCCGAAACATCCCTACACGCGCCGGCTGATCGGCGCCGTTCCGGTCGTCACGGCGCAAGAGGCTGAACTGCGCGGCCGGCTCATGGAGAAGAATAATGCAAGTGCCTGACTACACCGCTTTCACGAAGGCCGTCGCGGCCGAGAGCGCGACGCCCGATACGGCGTTCGCGGCACTCTGGGCGCTGACCCGCGACGTGGTCGGGGTGAAGCTGTTCACCGTCATGACCCATGACGGCCGCAGCGGCATGGCGCAGCGCATCTATTCCAACATGCCCGACGCCTATCCCGTCTCGGGAACCAAGCCTGCCAACGAAACGGATTGGACCCGCCAGGTGATCGGCGAGAAGCGCACCTTCGTCGCCAATGACATCGACGGCATCGCGACGGTTTTCTCCGATCACGAGCTGATCCGGTCGCTCGGCTGCGAGAGCGTCATCAACGTGCCGATCATCGTCGCCGGCGAGGTGAAAGGCACCATCAACTGCCTGCACGAGGCCGGCTTCTATACGCCTGAGCGGGTCGAGGCCGCCGAGGCGCTGAAGCTGCCCGGCGCACTCTGCCTGCTGCTCAACGAATTGACCGCCAAGCAGGACAATCGCACATGAAATTACCCCCACCCCTAACCCCTCCCCACAAGGGGGAGGGGGATATTGCGGCACCATCCAGCGCCAACACTTCGACGATCTTGGCTGAAACAGCGGCGATATCGTCCCCCTCCCCCTTGTGGGGAGGGGTTAGGGGTGGGGGTACAACGTCCATAAAATTTCCAGATGCGACAGCGCGCACCAACGGAGGATTGTGATGGCCGGCAAGACGATCCGCGTCGCCACCGATGTCGGTGGCACCTTCACCGATCTCGTCTGCTTCGAGACCGACCACGCCACCGGCGAGCAGCGCATCGTCACCGCCAAGTCCGACACCACGCCGCCCGATTTCGAGCGCGGCGTGCTCAACGTGCTGGAGAAGGGCGGCGTCGATCCGCGCTCGGTCGATTTCCTCGCCCACGGCACGACGGTTGTCATCAATGCGCTGACCGAGCGCAAGGGCGTCAAGGTCGGGCTGATCACCACCGAGGGTTTTCGCGATTCGCTGGAGATCGCGCGCGGCAACCGGCCGGACTTCTTCAACCTGCATTACGAGAAGCCGAAACCCTTCGTGCCGCGTTACCTGCGCCGCGAACTGCCCGGCCGCGTCTCCTACAAGGGCGTCGAGATGAAGCCGCTCGACCTCTCCGGCCTGCCGGCTATCGTCGCGGATTTCCGCAAGGAGGGCGTCGAGGCGGTCGCCATCTGTTTCATCCATTCCTATGCCGACACCAGCCACGAGCGGGCGGCGCTGGCCGAACTGAAGCGGCTGTGGCCGGAGGTTTCGGCCGTCGCCTCGCACCAGATCACGCGCGAATGGCGCGAATACGAGCGCTCCAACACTGCCGTGCTGTCGGCTTACGTGCAGCCGGCGGCCGAGCGCTACCTGTCGCGCCTGCATGCCGGGCTGAAGGACAAGGGGTTTTCCAAGAGCCCCTACATCATGCAGTCGAACTGCGGCGTCGACTCGCTGGAATCGGTGTCGAGGATCCCGATCACCATGGTGGAATCCGGCCCGGCTTCCGGCTTCTGGGGCGCGGCGGAGCTGGGAAAACTGATCGGCGAGACGAACGTGCTGGCGCTCGACATCGGCGGCACCACGGCAAAATGCTCGCTGATCGAGGACGGCGAGGTCAAGATCAAGACCGACTACTGGATCGAGCGCGACCGTTTTTCCGCTGGCTATCCGATCATGGTGCCGGTGGTCGACCTGGTCGAGATCGGCAATGGCGGCG
>NZ_JCACER010000079.1:0-24748 GCF_059502445.1 Kumtagia sp. | reverse complement strand
GCGGCCGGGTGGGGTCGCTGCTGAAGCGCTCGACGCCCTCTCGAACGTTGTGCGTTCAGGATGTGGCGGCCGGCCGCAACGACCCCACCCGCCTCGCTGCGCTCGGCACCCTCCCCTCAAGGGGGAGGGATCATCCGCGCCGCAACGCCAACCCTCTGCTCGGCACCGTGCCGGCCTCTCCGGGCATGGAGACATAGGGCTCCGTCTCCTCGACCCGCGACACCAGGCGCGCCGCCTCCATCTCGGCGATGCGGGTGGCAAAGCCGCCTTCCCACAGCGTGTTCTTCACCGTCAGCACCAGCACGCCGCCCGGCTTCAGGATGCGGATCAGCTCGTCCAGGCCTTCGGCGCCGACATGGCCGGAGGTGAAGACGCCGGCCGAGACGATTCCGGCGTAGGTCGCATCGGCGAAGGGCAGCGGCCCGCCCAGCGCCAGGCGATGCAGCGCCGCATAGGCGCCCTTGCGCGCGGCCACGGCCAGCATGCCTTCGGAAATGTCGAGCGCCTCGACATCGCCGTAGCCCATGATGCCCAGCCACTCGCCGATCAGCCCGGTGCCGGCGCCGGCGTCGAGGATCGGGGTGGAGCCGCGCGGCAGATGGCGCGCCAGCAGCGCCAGGCAGATGGTCGGATGACGGTAGCCCGCCGCTGCCATTTCACCGTCATAGGTTTCCGCCCAGTCGTCATAGAGCGCCGCCACCTCGTCCGGCCGCGTCGCGCCGTAGACCGCGCCGAGCGCCCCGCTGTGTTTTCCGTCGGCCATTCGTGCTCCTCCCGCCATTGGCGCGAACCCATGATAGCCAAGCGACGAAAACTGTGGAACCGTCGCGGCGGGAACGAAGCAGCAAAAGGAGGGCTCATGAGAGATGACGGGGATGCGCATGCAGCGCTGAGGGCGATCCCGGCGCTGGCCGGCTACGAAGGCCCGCTGCAGCGCCTAGGTGGGCTCACCAACCGTGTCTACCGCGCCGGCGACCTCTGCCTGCGCATGCCGGGCCAGGGCACGGAGGAATATATCGACCGCGCCAACGAGGCGGTCGCCGCCCGCGAGGCGGCAAAGGCCGGCGTCAGTCCCGATGTCGTCCACGTCGATGCCGGCAGCGGCGTGATGGTGACGCGCTTCCTCGACGGAGCGCATACGATGTCCCCGGAAAGCTTCAAGGCGCGCAAGGGCGCACCGGCTCGGGCGGCAGCGGCCTTCCGCAGGCTCCACACAAGCGGCGCGGTGTTCCCGTTCCGCTTCGAGTTGTTCGCAATGATCGACGACTACCTCAAAATCCTGTCGACCAGGGACGTGGCGCTGCCCGACGGCTATCACGACGTGGTGCGCGAGGCCGAAGCGGTGCGCGCCGCGCTGGCGGCAAACCCGCTGCCGCTCGCGGCCTGTCACTGCGATCCGCTGTGCGAGAATTTCCTCGATACGGGCGAGCGCATGTGGATCGTCGACTGGGAATATTCGGGAATGAACGACCCGATGTGGGATCTTGGCGACTTGTCGGTGGAAGCCGGCTTCGACGGCGAGCAGGAGGAGGAGATGCTGCACGCCTATTTCGGCGGCGCCCCCTCCCCTTCGGAACGCGGCCGCGTCGTCATCTACAAGGCCATGTGCGATCTTCTGTGGACGCTGTGGGGCCTGATCCAGCTCGCCAACAACAACCCGGCGGACGATTTCCGCGCCTACGCCGACGGCCGCTTCGCCCGCTGCAGGGCGCTGATGGCGACGGACGCGTTCCCCCGGCATGTGGCGGCGGTGCGGGGATGATGCCATACCGAGAGGTGCGGACGGAGAGGCCGACGACCCGACTTGCATGCCGTAAGCAAACATCAATGGGCCTCGGTTAAGCTGCTCACACAACGGGAGGAAGCAATGACCGTCCTCGTCACCGGCGGCGCCGGCTATATCGGCAGCCACATGGTCTGGAAGCTCCTCGATGCCGGCGAGGATGTGGTGGTGCTCGACCGGCTGTCGACCGGCTTCGACTGGGCGGTGCCGGCCGAGGCCGAGCTGGTCGTCGGCGACATCGCCGACCAGGACCTCGTGGAGGCGACGATCCGCCGCCGCAGGATCGACGCGATCATCCACTTCGCCGGCTCGGTCGTGGTCCCGGACTCGGTGTCCGATCCGCTCGGCTACTATCTCAACAACACGGTCAGGTCGCGCGCCCTGATCGAGAGCGCCGTGCGCGCCGGCGTGCCGCATTTCATCTTCTCGTCGACCGCCGCCGTCTATGGGGGCGCCCACGGCGAGCCGGTCGCCGAGACCGCCCCCACCCTGCCGGAATCGCCCTACGGCACCTCCAAGCTGATGACGGAGACGATGCTGCGCGACGCCGCCGCCGCGCATCCGCTCGCCTACACCGCGCTGCGCTACTTCAACGTCTCCGGCGCCGATCCGAAAGGCCGCACCGGCCAGTCGACGCGCGGCGCCACCCATCTGATCAAGGTCGCCTGCGAGACCGCGACGGGCAAGCGGCCGTTCATTGAGGTGTTCGGCACCGACTATCCGACCGCCGACGGCACCGGCGTGCGCGACTACATCCATGTCTGGGACCTTGCCGAGGCGCATCTGCTGGCGTTGCGGCGCCTGCGCGCCGGCGGAACCAGCCTGGTTGCCAATTGCGGCTACGGCAACGGATACTCGGTCCTGCAGGTGATCGAGGCGGTGAAGCGCGTCGTCGGCCACGACTTCGACGTGCGGATCAGCGGCCGCCGCCCCGGCGATCCCGTCTCCATCGTCGCCAATGCCGACCGTGCCCGCGCCGAGCTCGGCTGGCGGCCGCGGCTCGACGACATCGACACCATTGTCGGCCATGCGCTGGCCTGGGAGGAGGCGCTCAAACGCCGCAATAGCTAACTCCATTGTTTTCGGCTATTGGCGTGCCGCAACGTCGGCCGCGCCCCTGGCGCCCGATCCAAAGGAGACCATCGTGAAGATCCTGGTGACGGGGGCTGCCGGCTTTATCGGCGCTGCGACCGCCGCCGCGCTGCTGGCGCGCGGCGACGACGTCATCGGCCTTGACGATCTGAGCGATTATTACGACGTGGCGCTGAAGCGGGCCCGCCTGGCCCGGCTGGAGAAGCGTCAGACGTTCCGCTTCGTCAAGGCGGACCTCGCCGACCGGCCGGCGATGGAGGCTCTGTTTTCGGAAGCCGCGCCCGACCGGGTGATCCATCTCGGCGCGCAGCCCGGCGTCCGCTACGGCATCGACCACCCGCATGCCTATGCCGATTCCAATCTCGTCGGCTTCCTCAACGTGCTGGAAGGCTGCCGCCACGCCGGCGTCGAGCATCTCGTCTTCGCCTCTTCGAGCTCGGTCTACGGCGCCAATGCCCGCCTGCCCTACAGCGTGCGGGACAATGTCGATCATCCGCTCAGCCTCTATGCCGCTAGCAAGAAGGCCAACGAGCTGATGGCGCATTCCTATGCCCATCTCTATCGGCTGCCGGTCACCGGACTGCGCTTCTTCACCGTCTACGGCCCGTGGGGCCGGCCGGACATGGCGCCATTCCTGTTCACCCGCAACATCCTCGCCGGCGAGCCCATCGACGTCTACAATTTCGGCAACCACGCCCGCGACTTCACCTATGTCGACGACATCGTCGAGGGCGTCGTGCGCACGCTGGACACGGTCGCCACCGCCGATCCCGACTGGGATGCCGCAAATCCCGATCCGGCGACGTCGACGGCGCCCTACCGGCTCTACAACATCGGCAACAACCAGCCGGTCGAGCTGCTCGACTTCATTCGCTGCATCGAGCAGGCGACCGGCCGCAAGGCGGTCATGAACATGCTGCCGATGCAGCCGGGAGACGTGGCCGCGACCTTCGCCGACGTCGACGCGCTGGCCGCCGCCACCGGCTTCCGGCCGCGGACGCCGCTCGAGGTGGGCATCCGCCGTTTCGTCGACTGGTACAAGGATTTTTACGGGGTTCGGTAAGGCGCCTGTGAGGGTTCATGTGCGCCCTTCGAGGCTCGCCCCAGACAGCCTACCTGCGCCGGATCCACTCCGCGATCCTGCCGGCCGCCTCCTCCACCTGGTCGACACGACGGTGGAAGCAGAGGCGCAGAAATCCCTGGCCGTCGGCGCCGAAGGCGGTCCCCGGCGCCAGTCCCACCCCCGCCTCGTCGATCAGGTCGAAGGCGGCCCGGGTGGAATCCGTCAGCCCGTCGATCGCGAAGAACAGGTAGAAGGCGCCGGGCGGCACGCTGAAGCGTACCCGCCCTGTCTCGCCGAGCACGCGGCACAGCGTGTCGCGCGCCCGTTCCGCCTGCTTCACCTGCTCGGCCAGGAAACCGTCGCCCTGGTCGAGCGCGGCGATGCCGCCGCGCTGCATGAACTGCGCCACGCCCGAGGTCGAGTACTGGACGAGGTTCTCGAAAATCCGGCCGAGCGACGGATGCGCCTTGATCCAGCCGATGCGCCAGCCGGTCATCGCCCAGTTCTTGGAGAAGGTGTTGACGAAGAGGATGCGGTCGTCCTCGCGCATGATGTCGAGGAAGGAGGCGGCGCGTTTGCCGCCGAAATGGAAGAGCGCGTAGATCTCGTCGGCGATGATCCACAGCCCCTTGCGCCGCGCCAGGTCGAGGATGGCGCTGAGCGTCTCCGGATCGGCGGTCCATCCCGTCGGATTGGACGGCGAATTGACAAAGATCATTTTCGTACGCTCGGTCACGGCGTCTTCGACGCGCCCGACGTCGCAGGACCAGCCGTTTACCGAGAAGTCGAGCGGCACGCCGACCGGCCGCACTCCGGCGATCGCCGCGGCGGCGGCGAAGTTAGGCCAGGCGGGGGTGAGGTAGATCGCCTCGTCGCCGGCGCCGGCGGTCGCGTCGATGCACATCTGGATGGCATGCATGCCGCCGCCGGTGGCGATGAATTCCTTCGCCTCGAAAGGCCTGCCGAAATGGCGGCCGTGATAACGGGCGAGCGCCTCGCGCAGGTCGGGAATGCCGCCCTGCCAGGTGTAGAAGGTCTCGCCGCCCTGCAGCCCGGCGGCCGCCGCCGCGGCGATGAAGTCCGGCGTCGGCAGGTCGCTTTCGCCGGACCATAGCGGGATGAGGCCGGGCCGGCCGCGGCCGTGATCGACCGCCGCCTCGATGCCGCTCACTGGAGAATTGCCCGCCCGGGCGCTCAGCACGTCACGAAGATCGACACTCACCGACAGTCCCCAGAACAATCCCGCGCCAAAACCGTCAGCCCCGGCACGGGCACCGGGGCTGCTGTCCCGCGCTTTAGCAGAGACGCTATTTCCTGGCGAGCAGGTCGCGGATTTCCGTGAGAAGCTGGACGTCGGCGGGCGGCGGCGCGGCCGGCCCCTCGGCCTTCTGCCTTTCCATTTTCTTGCGCATGGTGTTCACCGCCTTGACCATCAGGAAGATGATGAACGCCAGGATCAGGAAGTTGATCACCACGGTGATGAAGTTGCCGTAGGCGAAGACCGGGCCCTGCTTCTTGGCCTCTTCCAGCGACGGGGCGGTCACCGCATCGGAGAGCGGGTAGAAATAGTTGGAGAAGTCCGCGCTACCGGCCATGCCGACGATCGGCATGACGATGTCGCCGACCAGCGAATTGACGATCAGCGTGAACGCCCCACCGATGATGATACCGACGGCGAGGTCTATGACATTGCCCTTGGAGATGAACTCCTGGAATTCCTTCAGCATCAGCACCCTCCATGAATGCAGCCGGCCTGTCCCGATTCTCCGCCGGCAATGCCACCCACAATAGCAAAAACGCCGCGTTGCAAAACCGGCAATGGTGCATGCGCCGAAAGCCGCGATTGCTTTTCCGGAAGGAATGGTGATCCACTGGCGGCTGGGAGGTATCTTTCCGCGTGCAGGGCTGGTTCGTCGTCCTCGTCGCCGTCGCCTATGTGACGCTGCTGTTCGTGATCGCCAGCCTCGGCGACCGCTGGGCCGCGTCGATCGGCGGCAGCCGCCTGCGGCCCTATATCTACGCGCTCAGCCTCGCCATCTACTGCACCTCCTGGACCTTCTTCGGCTCGGTCGGGCTCGCCACCGAGCGCGGGCTCGAATTCCTGGCCATCTACATCGGCCCGGTGCTCGTCTTCGTGTTCGGCTTTCCGCTGCTGAGACGCATCGTCAAGCTGGCCAAGGCGGAAAAGATCACCTCGATCGCGGATTTCCTCGGCGCGCGCTACGGCAAGAGCTTTGCCGTCGCCTCGATCGCCACGCTGATCGCCACGGTCGGCGCCATCCCCTATATCGCGCTGCAGCTCAAGGCGATCTCCGGCTCGGTCAGCCTGATGATCGAGCACTATACCGGCGCGCCGCCCTCCTTCGATCCGTTCCTCAGCGACATCTCGCTCGCCGTGGCGCTGCTGCTGGCGCTGTTCGCCGTGCTGTTCGGCACGCGCCACGCCGACGCCACCGAGCACCAGGACGGGCTGATCCTGGCCGTGGCGGTGGAATCGGTGGTCAAGCTCGCCGCCTTCCTCGCCGTCGGCCTGTTCGTCGCCTTCTTCCTGTTCGACGGCCCGGACGACCTGTTCGGCGCGCTCGCCGAAGATCCGGCCGTCGACGCCGCCATGGGCTACGGCACCTCGCTCGGCACCTGGCTGGTGATGACGGTCATCAGCGGCTTCGCCATCGTCATGCTGCCGCGCCAGTTCTACGTGATGATCGTGGAAAACCGCAGCGAGGCCGAGCTCAGGCGCGCGACCTGGGTCTTTCCGCTCTATCTTGTGGCGATCAACCTGTTCGTGCTGCCGATCGCCTTCGTCGGCCTGGCGGCGGTCGGGGATGCCACCACCAGCGACCTCTACGTGCTGTCGCTGCCGCTGCTCGCCGGACACGACACGCTGGCGCTCGCCGCCTTCGTCGGCGGGCTGTCGGCGGCCACCGCCATGGTCATCGTCGAGACGGTGGCGCTGGCGATCATGATCTCCAACGACCTGATCATCCCGATCTTCGTGCGCCGCCTACACCGCACCGCATCGCGCGAGGGTGGCGACTGGTCGACCCTCATCCTCAATGTCCGCCGGGCGGCGATCTTCATCATCCTGATGATCGCCTTCCTCTATTACCGCGAGAGCACCACCAATGCGCGGCTGGCGTCGATCGGCCTGATGTCCTTCGCCGCGATCGCCCAGTTCGCGCCGGCCTTCATCGGCGGCCTGGTGTGGCGGCGCGCCAATGGGCGGGGTGCGGCGCTCGGCATGTCGGCCGGCATCATCGTGTGGGCCTACACGCTGCTTTTCCCCTCGCTCGCGGCGCCCGACACGGCGCTGCTGGTCGAAGGCCCGTTCGGCATCGAGGCGCTCAGGCCGCAGGCGCTGTTCGGCACCGTCGCCGAGCCGCTGAACCACGGCGTGCTGTGGAGCCTGTCGGTCAACCTGCTGTTCTACGTGCTGGGATCGCTGTCGCGCGCCTCCATCCCGCTGGAGCGCATCCAGGCGGCGATCTTCGTGCCGCGCGAGGTGGGGCCGATGCCCAGCCTGCGCCGCTTCCGCACCGCCATCACCGTCAACGACCTCAAGGACACCATCGCAAAATATCTCGGCGTCGAGCGCACCGAGCGTTCCTTCCAGACCTTCGAGGCGAGCGGCAGCACGAAACTCGACGGCAACGAGCAGGCGAGCATGGCGGTGGTGCGCTTCTCCGAGCAGCTTCTGGCCAGCGCCGTCGGCTCCTCCTCGGCACGGCTCATCCTGTCGCTGCTGTTCCAGCGCCACGACAGCTCCTCGCGCGACGCCTTCCGCCTGCTCGACGACGCCACCGAGGCGCTGCAGCACAACCGCGACCTCCTGCAGATCGCCCTCGACCAGATGGAGCAGGGCATCACCGTCTTCGACCAGGATTTCCGCCTCACCTGCTGGAACCGGCAATACCGCGCCCTGTTCGCCTTGCCCGACGAGATGGGCCGGGTCGGCGTCTCGCTCGACGAGGTGCTGCGCCTGCTCGCCGAGCGCGGCGAGATCGCGCCTGAGGCGACGGTGTCGATCCTCAACCGCTTCACCAGCTTCGGCAGCCCCTGGCAGCTCGAGCTCAAGCGAAGCGGCCGCATCATCGAGCTGCGCTCCAACCCCATGCCGGACGGCGGCGTCGTCGCCACCTATGCCGACATCACCGCCCGCGTCGAGGCGGATCTGGCGCTGAAGCGCGCCAACGAATCGCTGGAGCAGCGCGTGCGCAGCCGCACCGCCGAGCTGACGCGGGTCAACGAGGAGCTGGCGCAGGCGCAGATGCTGGCGGAGGAAGCCAACCTCGGCAAGACGCGCTTCCTCGCCGGCGCCGGCCACGACATCCTGCAGCCGCTCAACGCGGCGCGGCTCTACTGCGCCTCCCTGATCGAGCGCGCCGGCCGGGGACCGCAGAGCGAGGCGGCGCGCAACATCGAATCCTCGCTGGAATCGGTCGAGACCATTCTGGGCGCGGTGCTCGACATATCGCGGCTCGACGCCGGCGCGATGAAGCCGGTCGAGACGGTGTTCCGCCTCGACGGGCTATTGCGCCAGATCGCCACCGATTTTCAGCCGCTGGCGCTCGAGAAGGGGCTGTCGCTCACCATCGTGCCGTCGTCGCTCAGCGTCGAGACCGATCGCAACCTGCTGCGCCGCCTCGTCCAGAACCTGGTGTCCAACGCCATCAAATACACGCGCCACGGCCGCGTGCTGGTCGGCGTGCGGCGGCGCGGCGGGCTTGCCGAGATCCAGGTGTTCGACACCGGCATCGGCATTCCGATCGACAAGCTGAACACGGTCTTCCACGAGTTCACCCGGCTCGACGCCGGCATGCGCGAGGCGCAGGGGCTGGGGCTCGGCCTCTCCATCGTCGACCGCATCGCCCGGGTGCTGAGGCTGGAGATCCAGATCGATTCGGGCCGCGGCAAGGGCACGCGCTTCTCGGTGATCCTGCCGGTATCGGCGGCTGCCGAGCCCGAGCCGATGCCCCAATCGAAGCCCCGTCCGGCTGCCGCCGCCGCGCTCGGCGGGCTTTCCGTGCTGTGCATCGACAACGACGCGCGCATTTTGGAGGGCATGCGCCTGCTGCTCGAAGGCTGGGGCTGCCGTGTCGAGACGGCGACCGGCTTCGGGAAAATTGTCGCCGCCGCGCCGAGCGTCGGTCGGCCCGACCTCATCCTCGCCGACTATCATCTCGACGGCGAGACCGGCCTCGACGTGATCCGCAAGCTGCGCGCTCGCTGGGGCGAGCGCCTGCCCGCCATCCTCGTCACCGCCGACCGCTCCAACGAGGTCCGCGCCGCCGCGGAGGAGATCGAGGTGACGGTGGTCAACAAGCCGGTGAAGCCGGCCGTGCTGCGCACGCTGATGACCCGCGTGCGGCGCGTCGCGCAGGCTGCGGAGTGAGGGGGCTCCCTACCCGCCCGCCGCCGGCGGCTCGCCGCCGATCTTGCCCAGCATGATCACCGCTTGCGTCCGGTTGTCGACGCCGAGCTTCTGCAGCACCGCAGAGACATGCGCCTTGATGGTCGCCTCCGAGACGCCGAGCTCGTAGGCGATCTGCTTGTTGAGCAGGCCGTCGGCCAGCATGCCGAGCACGCGGGTCTGCTGCGGCGTCAGCGATTGCAGCCGCCGGATGATATCGGAGATCTCCGGGTCCTGCTCGGTGCCGAGGTCGACGCCGACCGGCGCGGCGATGTCGCCGGCGAGCACGGTCCTCACCGCGGCGCGGATATCCTCCATGCTGGCGGATTTGGAGATGAAGCCGGAGGCGCCGAGCTCCAGCGAGCGGCGGATCGTCTCGGGATCGTCATGCGCCGAGACCACGACGACCGGCACCGAGGCGTGCAGGCCGCGCAGCGAGATCAGTCCCGAGAGGCCCGACGCGCCGGGCATGGAAAGATCGAGCAGCAGCAGGTCGAGCTCGCCATTGCCGGCCACCAGCGCCTTGGTCGCCTCGAAATTGCCGGCCTCCAGGATCTCCGCCACGCCGTCCAGGCCGGAAAGCGCCTGCTTCAGCGCGCCGCGGAACAGCGGATGGTCGTCCGCGATCACGAACCGGTAGCCAGAAGGCAAATCTTCCTCCCCCGTGCCGCCCGACATTCTTGTGTTCGAAGCGGGATGCGCCGCGATTATGCGGCCGGGTCGCCGTTTTTCAAGCGCAAAGGCCCGAACCGCACAGATGATCGTCCCATGCTCGCAAATCCGAGGCCGCTACTCCCAGAAAGGCCGCGTCTCGTGCAGCTCCCGCCACAAAGCCTTGGCACCCGTCCAGCCGAGCTCGGCGCGCGCCTGGCTGGCGCCGAGCATCCAGCCGACGGCGCGGTGCACGACGATGTCGCCGCCGGCGAGACTCGCGTCGGAGAGCATCGCCTTCACCGTCGCGGCGTCGTTGAGGTCGCCGAACACCAGCTGCAGCCGCTTCAGCCGCTTCAGGAACGGCGCGACGCGCTTCTTCGGATAGAGCGCGGCGAAGAACTCGACGGCGTAGCGCAGCTTCTTCAGCGCCTTGCGCAGCTCGTGCCGCTGCTCGACGTCGAGGCTCTCCAGCCCCTTGGCGCGCCTGCGCACCTTCTTCCAGCACCTCGCCAGCGCCGCGCCGGCGAGGTCGGCGACCGCCGGCGCCGGCCGCCGCGGCTGGTCGGAAGCGCCGGCGGCAAGCCAGCCGCGCGTTTCCGCGAAGCAGGCAAGATCGAGCAGGAAGCGCTGCGCCCGCCCTTCCGCCAGCAACAGGCGCAGCTGCCGGCGCTGCCCGCCCGCCCGTTCGGAAAGGGCCTGCGCCAGCACCATCAGGCCGGGCTCGCCCGGATGCCGCTCCGCCTCGCGGCGCACGATGCCGTCGGCGGCGACGTCGAGGTCGCGCAGCAGCCCGACCTCCTGTCCGAGCCAGCGGGCCTCGCCGGCCAGCCGCTCCATCTCCGCGCCCCCGAGCACGGGCGCGTGGACGGAAAACACGCTGCGCAGCCGGCGCAGGCCGACCCGCAGCTGGTGCGGCCCTTCGGGATCGTTCAGCGCCCGCACCACCAGCATGTTGGTGGCGATCTGGTCGAAACACTCGCGCAGGATGTCCTGCGCCGCCTGCTCGGCCGTCAGCCCGCGCCGGGGGTTCGTCGGCAGCGCGTTGCGCGGCTCGAGCGGCGGATCGATCGCCCCCGTCTCCGCCAGAAGATAGCCGCGCGCCGCCTTGGAGAAGCGCGAAAAATGCAGTCCTCCTTCCGGAAACAGCATGCCGGCGACACCGAACAGGCCGGCGGGACTGCCTTCGAGCAGCTCGATCTCGGCTTCGCGCAATTCGGCGGAGCGCCCAGCGGCGCGGATGTCGCCGACATCCACCGCGAGTTCGGCCAGCGTGCCGTCGGCGAGCGCCACCCGCCCGGCGCGCCGCTCGATCAGCGTCTCGCAGACGGGGTGCAGCGCGGCGCCGTCGACACGGCGCGAGACTTCGGCGCGCACAGCCTCGACCGGAATCGCCTCGATGCACAGCTTTCCGCCCGGCGCCGGGCTTTCCACCTCCTCGGCCTGCGACAGCCCGCCATGCAGGCCGGCCCTGATCTTGACGGTCTGGATCCAGCGGCGACCGTCGCGGCGCAGCCGCAGCGAGATGCCGGCGGCCTTCAGCGCATGGTCCGGCGTGTCGAAATAGATGCTGCGCAGCGTCCGCCGGACGGGCTTTTGCGTCGCCAGCTTCAGCGCCCGGGCGCGGCCCCAGACCGCGTTCGCCGTCGCCTCGTCGAGGACGAGTTTCAGCTCGGTTTCGCTCATGCCGCCGCTTTGATTGGCCGGCGCAAACCTAGCCGCGCGAGCGCGGGCGGGCAAGAGTGACCGCCAGCACCCCGATCTCCCGCGACGCAATGGTCAAAAAAACCCCATTCGCTCTTGCCCCCTCTCCGTCTCGCCCTTCGGGCTCGCCACCTCTCCCCCGCTTTGCGGCAGGCAATCGCATTTGCGTTTTACCCCCACCCCTAACCCCTCCCCTCAAGGGGGAGGGGGATTCTGAAGCCGTCGGGCGGGGCGAAATCGCTGACGGTTAGCGTCTGGCAGAGCTGCGGCTGAATCCCCTCCCCCTTGAGGGGAGGGGTTAGGGGTGGGGGTAAAATGCGATTGCCCTGCACTTCGCGGGGGAGAGGTGGCGAGTCCGAAGGGCGAGACGGAGAGGGGTCTTACTGGTCCACGTTCGTGACCGGCGGAACCAGACACCCCGGATTCATGATGCCTTGCGGATCGAAGGCGGCCTTGAGCGCCAGGATGGCGGCGCGCTGGTTGGGCGAGAGCCCGTCCAGAAAAACATCGCGGCGGCTGCGGCCGACGCCGTGCTCGGCGCTGAAGGAGCCGCCGAGGTCGCGGGCGACGGCATAAAGGCCCTGCAGCAGGCGCCTGCCCTCCTCCCGGATGCGCTCCGGCGCAAGGTCGAGCGGCGGCATGACGTTGAAATGGATGTTGCCGTCGCCGGCATGGCCGTAGGCGATCGGCAGCCAGCCCGGCCAGTCCGCCGCGACGTAGGCGCGCGCCTGGTCGATCAGCCGCGGCACGTCGCTCAGTCGCACCGACAGGTCGGTGCGGACATGCATGCCGCGCCTGGCCTGGCCCTCGACGAGATCCTCGCGGATCGCCCAGAAGGACTGCGCCTGGGCGCGGCTCTGGGCGATGGCGCCGTCGCCGAGCAGGCCGGCCTCGAAGGCTTCGGCCAGCAGCGTCTCGAGCAGCGCGCGGCCGTCGATCGCCGCGCTGCAGGCGAGCTCCATGACGATGTGGACGGGCCACTCCGCCTCCAGCGGCACGCGCGTCGCCGGATTGCTCAGCACGGCGAGCGGAATGCATTCGGCGCCGATCACCTCGAAGGCGGTCAGCAGGTCGGAGCAGACGCGCCGCGCCAGCCCGAACAGCGCCATCGCCTCGGCGAAGGAGCGGGCGCCGAGATAGGCGGTTTCGACATTGGCCGGCCGCGGGAACAGCTTCACCTCTACGCCGGTGACGATGCCGAGCGTGCCTTCCGAGCCGATCAGCAGTTGCTTCAGGTCGTAGCCGCGATTGTCTTTCCTAAGCCCGGTCATGCCCTGCCACAGGCTGCCGTCAGGCAGCACAGCCTCCAGCCCGAGCACAAGGTCGCGCGTCATGCCGTAACGCAGCACGTTGATCCCGCCGGCATTGGTGGCGACGTTGCCGCCGATCTGGCACGAGCCCTGCGCCCCCAGCGCCAGCGGAAACAGCATGTTTTCGGCCTCGGCCGCATCCTTGAGCGTCTGCAGCACCACGCCGGCATCCGCCTGCAGGGTGAAGTTGGCGGCGTCGATGCGGCGGATGCGGTTCAGCCGCTCCAGAGAGACGATCACCGCCGGCCGGGCGCCGTCCGAGATCGTGCCGGCCACCAGCCCGGTATTGCCGCCTTGCGGCACGATGGCGATACCCTGCCCGGCGCAGAGCCGGACGACCGCCTGGACCTGCTCGACCGTGGCCGGCCGCAGCACCGCCAGCGCCGCGCCGCCATAGTCGCCGGTCCAGTCGCCGAGATAGCGCGCGGCGTCCGCAGAGCCGCCGTCGATAACGCCGGAAGCATCGAGCACGCCGGCAAAAGCGGCAAGCACGGCCGCCCTCCGCTCGTTCATGCCGGCCGCACAGGCCGACGGCCCGGAAGCGCGAGACATCAGCCGAAATAGCGGACGCGGAAGGCGTCGATGGCGACGGCGATGAAGATCATCAATCCGCCGATGATGCCGACATAGAAGGACGGCACCGAGATGATCGCCAGGCCGACCTGGATGACGGTGAGCAGCAGCACGCCGCCGAGCACGCCGACGACGTTGCCGCGGCCGCCGAACACGCTGACGCCGCCGATGATAGGTGCTGCGATCGCGTAGAGCAGATAGCTCGAGCCCTGGTTGGAGGTGATCGCCATCTGCCAGGAGGCGAGCAGGAAGCCGCCGACGCCAGCCAGGAAGCCGGCGATGGTGAAGGTGATGATCTTGATGCGGTCGACGCGCACGCCGGCGGAGTTGGATGCCACCGGGTTGCCGCCGACCGCATAGATGCTGCGGCCGAGCACGGTGTTGCGCAGCAGCACGGCGACGGCGACCAGCGCGACGATGAAGATGACCGGCATCACCGGCCAGCCGCCGATCGCCGCCTGGCCGATCCACACATAGCCGTCCGGCAGGTTGGTGATGGTGCGGCCTTGGGTCAGCGCCAGCAGCGCGCCCTGCAGGATGATCATCATCGACAGCGTCTGGATCAGCGACACCATCCGGAGTTTCGTGATGCACAGACCGTTGAAGAAGCCGATCAGCGTGGCCACCGCCACGCCCACCAGCATGGCGAGCACCCAGGGCAGGCCGAGGTCGGAATAGGCCATGGCGCCGATCGCCGAGGAGAAGCCGAGATTGGCCGGCAGCGACAGGTCGATCTCCGCCACCAGCAGCGGCAGCGCCACGGCCAGCCCGATCATGCCGAGCACGGTGGCCTGCACCATGATGTTCTGCAGGTTGAAGGTGGTGAAGAAATACTCGTTGAACAGGCCGAAGATCACCACCAGCGCGATCAGCCAGATCCACACGACGTTGTGCAGGACCCAGCCGAGTACCGAGCGCCCACCTTCCTGCGCAGCGGGGGCGGAAGCTGGCTTGGCCGCGGTTGTTGTCGCTTGGCTCATGGTCTTCTTCCCTGACTTCCGGTCCTCACGCACCCGCCTTGTCCCTGGAGGTGTGGCGCAGGCGCTCGCTGGAGATCGCGTCTCCATAAATCTCCTCGCGGATCGCGCCGTCGTCGAAGACGCAGACCCGGTCGACGGCGCGCACGATCTCGTCGGTGTCGGTCGACACGATGATCACCGCTACGCCCGAGCGGCTGAGCTCGTCGATGATGCGCAGCACGTCCTGCTTGACGCCGATGTCGATGCCGCGGGTCGGCTCGTCGAGGATGAGCAGGCGCGGCTCGGTCGCCAGTACGCGGCCGAGGCACACCTTCTGCTGGTTGCCGCCGCTCAGCGTATCGGCGACGGTGGCCGGCCCGGCCGCCTTGATCCCCATCGCCCTGAAATAGCGGCCGGCCAACGCCTGCTCCGCCTCCGGCCGGAGGAAGCCGGAGCGTGCCACCGCCGACAGCGACGACAGCGAGATGTTCTCGCCGATGGTCATGCCGGCCACCAGACCGTCGCGGCGGCGGTCGTCGGACAGGAAGGCGATGCCCATGTCGAAGGCGTCACGCGGCGTGGCGGGCAGCGCGCGGGCCGGCTCGCCGGCGAAGGCGATGGTGCCGGAACGGATCGGCGCCAGGCCGAAGATGGCGCGCGCCAGCTCCTTGGCGCCGGCGCCGGGAAGGCCGGTGAAGCCGACGATCTCGCCGGCATGGAGATCGAGCCGCGGCACCGCGATCCGATCGCTGGCGATATCGCGCAACTGCACAGCCGGCGCGCCGTCGGTGAAGGTCCGGCGCTGGCGCTGGAACAGCACCAGGCCGCGCCCCAACACAAGCTCGGACAGCTGCTCGGAGGTCAGGCTGGCGACGTCCTCTGTGCCGCCGGCGAGCGCGCCGTCGCGCAGCACCGAGCAGGCGTCGCAGATCTCCAGGATCTCGTCGTTGTAATGCGAGATGAAGATGAAGGTGACGCCTTGCGCCTTGAGCTGGCGCATGAAGTCGAAGAGCTGGAGGCGGTCGGCGACCGTCAGCGCCGCCGTCGGCTCGTCGAGGATGATGACCTTGCCGCCGCTGAACATGGCGCGCAGGATGTTGAGCTTGCGCCGCGCCACCGCGTCCAGCCTGCCGGCCATCGCCTGCGGGTCGATGCCGGTACCTGTCAGCATGCGCGCCGCGTCGGCCTTGAGCTTGCGCCAGTTGACGAAGCCGCGGCGGCTCGGCCAGATGCCCAGCATCAGGTTCTCGGCCGCCGTCACGTGATCGATGATCATCGGCTCCTGGGTGACCAGGAACACGCCGGCCTTCTCCATCGCCTTGACGTCGACGTTCTCGACCGGGCGGCCGTCTAGATAGATGGTGCCTGCGGACGGAATGCGCTGGCCCGAGATCAGCCCGACCAGCGTCGACTTGCCGGCGCCGTTCTCGCCGAGCAGCCCGTGGATCGTGCCGCGGCGGATGCCGAGCGACACATCGCGCAGCGCCAGCGTCGGGCCGTAGCGCTTGCTGAGGTTCTCGACCCTCAGGATGAACGGGTCTTCGCCGGTCTGTCTGACGGAAGCGGCTGTCAATACAAACTCCGGATCGGTTGGACTGGCATCACGCGGTGCATTCGCTCACGCGGCAAGTGCCACGCCGGCGCAAACCGGCGTGGCACGGGGAGGACGCGGCTAGCGCGGTCGATCAGGTGTAGGGGATGCCCCATTCCTTCTCCGAGATGGCGCCCCAGTGGCGCTTGTCGGCGGAATTGCTGCCGTCGATGACGAAGGGCGGGATGATCAGCGTCGGGCCGGTGGCGCCGGCGACGATGTCGCCCTTCTCCCAGAAATACTTCTTGTTCTCGTAGGCGCCGATCGGCACGGCCTCGCCCTTGATCGAGTGTTTTGTCAGCATCTCGACCGCGATCTCGCCATAGGCGATCGGGTCCTGCGAGACGCAGGAATCCATGAAGCCATCCTGGATCCATTTCAGCGCGACCGGCTCGCCGTCGATGTTGACGAAGATCACGTGGCCTTCCTCGCCGACCTTCTTCCAGCGACCCTTCTGCTGGAGAGCGGTGACGATGCCGCGCGACGGCGAGTCCGACGGCGCATGCACGGCGTCGAGGTCGGGGAACTCGGAAAGGGTGGAGAGGGTAACGGCCAGCATCTGGTCGAGCGCTCCCTCGGTCGGGCGAGCCAGATACTTGATATCAGGATATTTGGCGAACTCCTCGTCCATGCCTTCCTTGCGCAGGCGCCAGGCGACGCTCTGGAGCGCGCCGAAGCAGTTCAGCACCGTGCCTTTCGGGCTGCCGTGCTTCTCGACGAGGCGCTTGATGATCTCCTGCGCCGCCATGACGCCGCCGAGCTTGTTGTCGAAGCTGACGGTGATGGCCACGTCGCCGCCGTCCGACGGCGTGTCGATGATGGCGACCGGGATGCTCTTCTGGTTGTAGCGGCGGATGGCGCTGACGATCGCCTGGCTGTCGATCGGATCGGAGACGATCGCCGACGGCTGGCTCAGCATCAGGCTCTGCCACTGCTCGAGCTGGCGGGTGTTGTCGAAGCTGGCGTTGGTCGCCTGGAAGCGCATCTTGTTGGCTTCCACCGCGCGCTTCACCGCCTCCTCCTGGATGACGAAGAAGTAGTAGTCGAGGCTCTTGTTGCTGAAGGGGATGAAGCCCCCCTCCTGCGCCCAGGCGCCCTTGCCCAGCAGCGCGCCGGCGCCCAGCGTCGCGCCGATTGCCCCGCCGGCCTTCAGCAGGCCGCGACGCGAAATTCCATTCACTCGATCCATCAGTACCCTCCCTGGATGCATGATCTAGCTTTACTAGCTCTTCCGATTGGACGCAAGAGGCTCCGGCACGAGCGTGACGGAATCGTGAAACGACTTGCCGGAAGTGCCAATACTTCTACAATCAACAAGCTTTTACAGCAGCTTACGGCGACACGCCACAGAGCCTGCCGGGGGCCAAAAGGCATCCGTCGCTCGACGCGTCCGTGCCGAGCATTCAACAAAAAGTAGGTTTCACTACGCTCGCATCGCGACGTGGGTGCTTCACGCGCCACGCAATGCGACGTAAGTGCTGCCGTCGAAGCGGCCGACCACCATGCCTCGCGACTCGCGCGTGAACAGGCCGTTCTCGACCACACCCGGAATGCGGTTCAATTCGATCTCCAGCCTGGCCGGTGACGGGATGACGCCGCAGCGGCAGTCGAGGATGAAGTTGCCGCTGTCGGTGACCACCGGCTGGCCGTCGCGCATGCGCCGCTCGATCACGGCATTCCTGATGCGATGGTCGGCCAGCGCCTCGGCCACCATGCGCTCCGTCTGCTTCCAGGCGAACTGCACGACCTCCACCGGCAGCGGGAAGCCACCGAGCCGATCGACGATCTTGCTCTCGTCGCAGACCGTGATCATGCGCTTGGAGGCGTGCGCGATGATCTTCTCCCACAGCAGGCAGGCGCCGCCGCCCTTGATCATGTTGAAGTCGCGGTCGATCTCGTCGGGCCCGTCCACCGTCAGGTCGATCACGCCGATCTCGTTGGGATCGGTGAGCACGATGCCGACCTCGCGGGCGACGTCGTTGGTGGAGCGCGACGTGGTCGTGCAGGTGAGCTTCAGGCCGTTGGCGACATGCTTGCCGAGTTCGCGCACGAAAAAATGCGAGGTGGTGCCCGAGCCGAGGCCGAGCTTCATGCCGTCCCTGACGAATTCCTCGATGACCCTGCGGCCTGCCGCCTTCTTGGCTTCGTCCTGTGCGCTCATGAATGCTCTTTCCTTCGGCTTGGCCGCCCGGCGGCGACGTCTAGATCTTCTCGGTCTGCCAGGAATCGAGGGCGGGCAGCTGGTCGGGGAACTCGCTGCCGCTCGTCATGGCGATCGCCGTCACCAGCATGTTGACGACGAGATGGTGGTTGAGCCGCGACGCCAGCGGCGTCATCAGTTCGGTGCGGTCGTAGGGCAGCACGGCGATCAGCCCGTCGGAGACGTTGGCGAGCGGACTGTCGGCCGCCGTCACCGACAGCACCCGCGCGCCGCCGGCGCGCGAGGCGATCGCCACGTCGACCATCTGCTTGGTGTGGCCCGACTGCGAGAAGATCAGCGTCACCTCGTTGGGCCGCGCCGTCTCGGCATGCAGCCACTGCTTCTTGCGGCCGATCAGGGCGGCGCAGCGCATGCCGAGGCGCTGGAACTTGTGCTCCGCGTCGATCGCCGTGATCTCGGAGATGCCGCTGGCGTAGATGCCGACCCAGGAGGCCGAATGCAGCAGCTTCGCGCCTGCCTCCACCTGCTGCGGCACGAGATCCTCGAGCAGGCGCTGGATGGCGTTCAGCGAGTTGCGCGCCGTCTTGCGCACGACGTTCTGGATCGAATCGCCCGGCACGATCTGCTCGTAGGCGAAGGGGGCGGACGGCACGAGGCTCTGCGCCAGGTGCAGCTTGAAATCCTGGTAGCCCTGGAAGCCGAAGCGCCGGCAGAAGCGCATGATGGTGGGGTCGCTGACGTCGCATTCCTGCGAGAGCCGCGCCATGCTCATATGGATGACCTCGCCCGGATTGGCGCTGACGAAGCGCGCCACCCGAAGCTCGGCCGAGCCCATCTCGGCGCTCTCCTGCACGATCCTCTGCAGAAGACTCGTGGCCATCTCTATCCCCCTTGCCCGACACGAACGGGTTCGGAGTTGGCGCCGAGATCGCGCAGCCGGTCAAGCCGCCATTCCGGCGCTACCGCCACCTCGCCGCCGCCACCCCAGGCGACAGCGTAGAAGGGCACGTCAGCCGCCTGGGCGGTGGCCTGATCGACCTTGGTGTCGCCGACATAGGCCCACGACAGGCCGTCCAGCCCCATGCGCCCGGAAACCGCAAGCAGGTGCGCCGGGTCCGGCTTGCAGGCGGGCGCCGCGTCGGCGCCGACCACCACCTCGAACAGCGGCGCGATGCCGAGGATGTCCAACACTTTCAGCGAAAGATCCTGCGGCTTGTTGGTGCAGATGCCCATGCGGATGCCGGCCCGGTGCAAAAATTCCAGGTCCTCCCGCACATGCGGGTAGAACAGCGTGCGCTCCGCCGGCGAGCGCGCATAGTTGGCGAGATATTCGCGCACCGCCTCGTCGACGGTGGTATCGTCGCTGGGCAGGCCGAGCTCCACGAACAGGTCGAGCAGCAGCCGGCGCGGGCCGAAGCCGATGAATTTTTCCACGAAGGCGACGCTCTGGACCGGCCAGCCGCGTCTCTCCAGCACCTGGTTGACCGACGCCGCTATGTCCGGCGCGCTGTCGATCAGCGTGCCGTCGAGATCGAAGACGAGCGCCTCGTAGCGCTGCATCCGAAGAGTCATCAGGCGAGGCCTCCGCTTGCTTTTACCGGTCCAACCGGGCTGCGCCGATGGCGGCGAAGCTCGGAGAAAGAGCATCGTAGAGGCCGCGATAGACCTCGAAGGCGGACCGCATGGCGTCGCCGGCGGCCGCGTCGGGAACCTCGCGCGTTACCGGATGGCAGGCCTTCGCCGCCTCGTCAGCGCTCGGCCAGACTCCCACGCCGACGCCGGCCACAAGTGCGGCGCCGAACGCGCCGCCCTCGGCTGCGCCCTCGGTCGTCACCACCTCGCAGCCGAACAGGTCGGCCTGCATCTGCCGCCACAGCGCCGAGCGCGCGCCGCCGCCGGATGCCTTGATCACCGTGCGGCCGATGTCGACCTTCTCCATCAGCGCAAAAATGTCGTAGAGCGCGAAGACGACGCCCTCCATGACGCTGCGCGCCATTTCCGGCGCGCCCTGGCGGGTGGTGAGGCCGACGAAGCCGCCCTGCGCCGCCGGGTCTGGATGCGGGCAGCGCTCGCCGTTGAGATAGGGCAGGAAGAGCAGCCCCCGCGAGCCTACCGGCGCCTGCGCGGCAAGTGCGGCGATCCGCTCGGCCGTCGGCGCGGCTCCGTCGGCGAAGCCCGCCAGCAGGGCGCGCAGCCACTCCACCGCCCCGCCGGCATTGAGCGACACGCCCATGCAGTGCCACTTGTCCGGCGCGACGTTGCAGAAGACCTGCAGCCGCCCGTCCGGATTGGACACCGGCTCGTCGAGCGCGGCTGCGACGATCCCGGCCGTGCCGATCGTGGTCTGCAACTCGCCCGGCGCGATCACGCCCGAGCCGATCGTCTGGATGACGCTGTCCCCGCCGCCGCCGACCACCGGGATGCCGGCCTTCAGGCCGAAAAGCTCCGATCCCGAGCGGCTCACCCGGCCGCTCACCACATGCGATTCATGGCAGGGCGGCAGGACGGCCGGATCGATCTCCAAGAGGTCGAGCAGGCCCGTTGCCCAGGCCCGGCGGCGCGGGTCGAACAGCCCCGTCCCGGATGCGTCGGAGACCTCGGTCGCCAGCTCGCCGGTCAACACGAAGCGCAGATAGTCTTTTGGATTGAGCACATGGCGCAGCCGGCCGAACAGTTCCGGCTCGTGGTTGCGCATCCACAGGATCTTGCCGCCGGTATAGCCGACGAGCATGCGGTTGTTGGTGTGCCGGAGCAGTCCTTCGATGCCGCCGGCGCGCGCCGTGATGTCGGCACATTCGGCGCCGTTGCGCTGGTCGTTCCAGAGAATCGCCGGCCGCAGCACCTGGTGCGCCTCGTCGAGCGGCGTCAGGCCGTGCATCTGGCCGGAGAGGCCGATTGCCCCGACCTCGACGTCGGGCCGCAGCGCCAGCACGCCGGCGACCGCGGCGCGCGCGCCGTCGATCCACAGCCGCGGATCTTGCTCGGTCCAGCCCGGGTGAGGCTGCGACAGGCCGTAGGTTTCCGTCCGGCTGGCCAGCACGGCGCCGGTCGCGTCGATCAGCAGCGCCTTGCAGCCGGACGTGCCGATGTCGATGCCGAGAAGGCTTTGGGTCAAAACCTACCTCCCCTTCGGCTCGTCGTAGCGGATGCGGACATGCTTGAAGTTGAGGTATTCGAGCATGCCCTCGCGGCCGTGCTCGTAGCCGACGCCGCTCTGCTTGCGGCCGCCATAGGGCGCGTTCATGATGCCGGCGTCGACGTTGTTGACGGCGACATTGCCGTAGTCCAGCCGCGCCGACAGATAGCGGATCTCGTCCATGTCCTTGGCGTAGACGTAGGATGCGAGGCCGTAGGGCGTGTCGTTGGCAAGCTCGATCGCCTCGTCGAGGCCGTCGAAGGCCATGACGCCGACCAGCGGCCCGAACGTCTCCTCGGTCATCACCTTCATGGCGTGGCTGCAATCCGAAACCACGGTGGGGCGGAAAAAATGCCCGCGTGCAAAAGCCTCGCCCCGCGGCGCGCCGCCACCGGCGACCAGCTTCGCGCCCTTGGCCAGCGCGTCGGCCAGATGTTCTTTTGTCTTGGCGAGCGGCTCGGCCGAGGCCATTGCGCCGACATCGGCGTCCGGCTTGTCGATGCCGTTGGCGATGACCAGTTTGTCCGCCGCCTCGCCCAGGCGCTTCACGAACTCGGCCGCAATGGAGCGCGCCACATAGATGCGGTTTATGGCGATGCAGATCTGGCCCATGTTGCGGAAGGAGCGCCGCACCGCTCCCTTCACCGCCGCGTCGAGGTCGGCCGAGGCCGTCACGATCAGCGGGCAGTTGCCGCCGAGCTCCAGCGACAGCCGCTTGATGGTCGGGCACGACTGCTGGATGCGCAGGCCGACGGTGCTCGATCCGGTGAAGGCGATCTTGTCGACCCCGGGATGCTCGACCAGCGCCTGCCCTACCTTCGCGCCCGGTCCGGTCACCACGTTGACGACGCCTGCCGGAATTTTCGCCATCTCGGCCATCCTTGCAATGGCGAGCGCGGTGAACGGCGTCAGCTCGGCCGGCTTGATGACGATGGTGCAGCCGGCGGCGAGCGCGCCGCACAGCTTCCAGCCGATCAGTTCCGCCGGGTAATTCCAGGGCGTGATCGCTCCGACTACCCCGATCGGCTCGCGCACGACAAGACTGTCGATGTCGGTCGTCGTGTTCGGCACGATCTCGCCATGAATGCGCACCGCCTCCTCGGCGTAGAAATGGCAGGCTTCGGCCAGCTTCAGGATCTCGCCCCTGGCCTCGTTGAGCGGCTTGCCCTGCTCCTGCGTCATGGTGCGCGCCATCGCGTCGGCTTCGGTTGTGATGGCATCGCCCAGCCGCCGCAGCGCTTTCGCACGCTCGGCCGGCGCAACGCGCGACCAGATCCTGAACGCCTTGCGCGCCGCCGCGACGGCCGCGTCGATCTCGGCCGGCGTCGCCGCCGCGATGTGGCCCAGCACCTCGCCGGTGGCGGGATTCTCGACCGGAATCCGCTCCCCCCCGCCTCGGCGCCAATCGCCGTCTATGAAGAGTTTTTCGGCAAGGTCCTGTATCAAGGCCGGCATTCCTCCGCACTGCACGCGCGCCGCTCCACGAGCGACAAACCCTCATAATATAGATTTACTACTTCAGGCAAGCACCCGTTCCACGACCATGGAGGACCGCCTGTCCGGCAGCCGTTTCGGATCAAGGTATTATTCGCAAACGATTTTATTGCGAATTGGGGACGGTGAGCACGCCGCTTGAGGCCTTCCTATGCCATCGGAATGCTGCTTTTTGCACGATGCCTTGATCAACAAAGTGGCCAAATGCTAGTGCTACTAACATCACGAGCCCGGCTGCTTCCGGCAACGACGTCTCGCATGGTATCTCGGCGCGGGCGTAGGGCTTACCCGCGCATCAAGGGAGGAATCGAATGTCATACATGTCGCAGTTCGAGTTGACCGGCCGCCTCGCGCTGGTCACGGGCGCGGGCCAGGGGATCGGCGAAGCCTGCGCGACGGCGCTCGCCGAGGCGGGCGCGCGCGTCATCGTCACCGACCTCGATCCGGCGCGGGCCGAAGCCGCCGCACAGCGGATCGCGGCCCGCGGGCTGCAGGCCGAGTCGCGTCCGCTCGACGTCACCCGCACGGACCAGCTCGATGCCCTCGCCGGCGAGCTGCCGCCGCTCGACGTGCTGGTGTGCAATGCCGGCATCGCCTCCAACACGCCGGCCGAAGAGGTCTCAGACGCGGAATGGGACCGCGTCATCGGCATCAACCTGACGGGCGTGTTCAAGACCTGCCGCGCCTTCGGCCGAAAAATGCTCGGCGCCGGCAAGGGCTCGATCGTCAATATCGGCTCGATGTCGGCCGACATCGTCAACACGCCGCAGCCGCAGTGCCACTACAATGCCTCCAAGGCCGGCGTCCACCATCTGACGCGGTCGCTGGCGGTGGAATGGGCGCTGCGCGGCGTGCGCGTCAACGCCGTGGCGCCGACCTATATCGAGACGCCGCTGCTCGCCAACCTGGAGGACCAGAGGGGCATGGTCGACCGCTGGATCGACCTCACCCCGATGAAGCGCATGGGCCAACCGAGGGAGATCGCCTCGGTGGTGCTGTTCCTCGCCTCCGACGCCTCCAGCCTGATGACCGGCAGCATCGTGACGGCCGACGCCGGCTACACCTCGATCTGATCAACCCGCTCGACCCTCCATCGAGAGGGGAAGGACGGCAGGCTCGGCATTACTCCCGCCCCCTAGATGGCAGGGCGGTCGCATACGAGTTCACCCCCACCCCTAACCCCTCCCACAAGGGGGAGGGGAATCGGCTGGCACCTCGACCGCGCGCCACTCGTTGACGGTTGCGCGCCGCCATCGCGGCCGCAAAGTCCCCCTCCCCCTTGTGGGGAGGGGTTAGGGGTGGGGGTAGCGCCACGGCGACTTGCCCTCACGGGAAGGTGCCGAGCGCAGCGCGCGGCCGACGAACGGCGTGCCGGACCAAGCCCCCCAGATCTCAGGCCAGATCGATCGCCCTCTTCTCGGCGATGCTCCGTTCCGCCGCCAGCACGATGCGCAGCGAGTTGACCGCCGCGTCCATCGATTCCGACAGGTCGATATCCTCGCGGATCGCCTTCAGGAAAAACGCCTGCTCGCGATCGCACAGCTCCTGGTGGCCGGGCTCGTCGGACATGGAAAAAATCTCGTCCGGCTTCGACCAGTTCTTGTCCTCGTCGACGGCCGCGTGGTGGATTTTGATGGCGTCGGTCTTGGTATGCTTGTCGATGTCCGCGGAATCGGACAGCTTTTCCGCCTCCTTCGCCCCGCCGCCCTGGTTGGCGACGATCGATACGGCCCCCTTCGGCCCGACCACGTCCTTCACGAAATAGGCGACCTCGCTCATCATCGGGCCCCAGCCGGCCTCGTACCAGCCGACCGAGCCGTC